>CAXTDO010000872.1:998-2773 GCA_964242315.1 uncultured Flavihumibacter sp. | reverse complement strand
CATCGTTTTTCATCGTCCCCTCCTTGAAAAGGAGGGGAACCTGGAACCCGAACTTGAAAAACAACTAAATGACATTGCCCGAAGGGGTAACATGATTCTTCATGTTGACGATGCTTAATCCCACCCCTCCAGGTTTATATTACATACAGTGGTATTGGTTGTAAACACTTAACTATATATAATAACAAGCAACAAATATTATGAAAGGATCATTAACTACCTTCTTTTTCCTTTTTGCAGTTTGCTCCTTTGCACACAAACTCCCTCCTGCAAAACCCAACATCGTTATCATCTTCATGGACGACATGGGCTATGGCGACCCTGCCTGTTACAACGGCATGCAGTATCAAACACCCAACATCGACCGGCTTGCGGCACAGGGAATGAGGTTCACCAATTTTTATGCGGCTCAGGCGGTATGCTCGGCTTCCAGGGCAGCTTTGCTCACCGGTTGTTATCCAAACCGGCTAAGCCTTTCGGGCGCTTTAATGCCATGGGCAAAAATTGCCCTGAATCCAAAAGAAGAAACCATCGCTTCCATGCTGAAAAAGAACGGTTACTACACCGGTATGATAGGCAAGTGGCATCTGGGCTCTAAGGCGCCTTACCTTCCTGTTCATTACGGATTTGATGAATACCTCGGCCTGCCTTACTCCAATGATATGTGGCCGTTCGACTATGCGGGCGCTCGTGTGAAAGACAGTTCTGATAACAGAATTAAATACCCCGAACTGCCTTTACTTGATGGTGACAATCCGGTAAGATATATCAAGTCTCTTCAGGATCAGGGACAGCTCACGGAAACATATACCAAACGCGCTACTGACTTCATCAAAAAAAACAAAAGCCATCCGTTCTTTTTATACCTGGCCCATTCCATGGTGCATGTTCCTATTGCCGCATCACCAAAATTTTTAGGCAAGAGTAAACTCGGATTGTTTGGTGATGTGATGATGGAAGTAGACTGGTCGGTAGGAGAGGTGATGAAAACATTGGAAGAAAACGGACTTGACAAAAACACGCTGGTGGTTTTTACCAGTGACAACGGCCCCTGGCTGCGTTTTGGCAATCATGCCGGCAACACCGGTGGCCTGCGCGAGGGAAAAGGATCAAGCTGGGAGGGCGGTCAGAAAGAGCCCTGTATCATGCGCTGGCCGGGTAACATTCCTGCCGGTGTGGTGTGTAACAAGATGGCTGCAACGCTGGACCTCTTACCAACTATAGCACAAATAACAGGAAGCAAACTTCCAACTACTAAGATTGACGGTGTAAATATCCTATCATTATTGTTGAATCAACCTGATGCCAATCCGCGTGATGAACTAGTATATTATTATCGCACGAACAGCCTTGAGGGA
Source organism: uncultured Flavihumibacter sp. (assembly GCA_964242315.1). Lineage (GTDB taxonomy): Bacteria > Bacteroidota > Bacteroidia > Chitinophagales > Chitinophagaceae > JADCRZ01. The sequence goes on along the minus strand of CAXTDO010000872.1, from coordinate 1,415 downwards.
GTAAGGAAGGATCGATGGAAGTTAGTATTGCCGCATGTCAGTCAAACTTACAAAAAAGTGCCGCCGGGTAAAGATGGTTTTCCATCACCTTAGATGGAAGAGAAAGGGGATCTGGCACTATACGATTTAAGCGTTGATCCTGGTGAAACGGTTGATGTAAAAGCTGCCAATCCTACCGTGGTAACGAGCTTGCAGGCACTGGTGGAGAAATACCGGAAGGATTTGGGAGATGATTTAACAAAAACACCTTGTAGTAACTGCAGGCCGTCGGCGGTGTTACCTTGATGATTTTTGAACTATGATTAAATGATTTAATGATGGGCTATGACTTGTTCCTCTTCATAGCCCATCATTAAATCATTTAATCACAGTTCAAAACAATCACTTCTCCACAATCTTAAAAACTTTTCCGTTTCC
>CAXTDO010000872.1:0-988 GCA_964242315.1 uncultured Flavihumibacter sp. | reverse complement strand
CCGTTTCCGTAAGCAAGCAGGTATAAATTACTCTTGCTATCCTCCCCAAAAGAAGATAACCCGCTAACGATGTTCCCGATCAATTCATTTTTAACAGCCGTTTGACCATTATAAGTTAACGCCCACACTTTTCCGGATGTATAATCGCCGAAAACGTATTTTCCAACAAGGCCGGGGAGGTTCTTATCGCGGCAAACATAGCCGCCTGTAATGGAGTTGCCATCAGCGCCATGGTCGTAGCTCCAGATGGGTTCTTTTAAACCGGCTTTTTCGCAGTTGGCTGCTTCATAACATTCTTTTGCTTCCATTACGCGCCATCCGTAGTTGCCCCCTTTTTCGATAATATCCACTTCTTCAATTTTATTCTGTCCTACGTCACCGGCCCATAACATGCCGGTAGTTTTGTCGAAGCTGAAACGCCATGGATTACGCATGCCGTAAGAATAGATTTCTTCACGGAAGCCCTCTTTGTTTCCGGCAAATGGATTATCAGCAGGTATCGCATAAGCCTTATCACCGGAAGTTTTGTTTACATCGATCCTGATAATTTTTCCAAGCAGTTCTTTCTTATTTTGTGCCCTGTTACCGGGGTCTCCTCCTGCGCCACCATCTCCGGCCGCAATGTATAGAAAGCCGTCGTTGCCAAAAGCCACTTTGCCGCCATTATGGTTAGGGTAGGGCTGCGAATAACGAAGCAGGATCTTTTCACTGGCAGGGTCTGCCATGTTGGAATTGGAAGAACTCACCTTATACCGGGCGATAACCGTTTCCAAAGGATTGCCACGGGTATAGTTTACATAAAAGAAACCGTTTGTTTTATAGTCGGGGTGAAAAGCCAGACCTAGTAAACCTTTCTCGCCACCGCTTTCTACCTTGCTTACGATATCTAAAAATACCCCGGCATCTTTTTGATCCGATTTGTTGGAAAGCATACGAATCTTTCCTTTCTGTTCGATAACAAAAATTCTGTCAGTATTATCATTAGGAC
>CAXTDO010000871.1:0-2773 GCA_964242315.1 uncultured Flavihumibacter sp. | reverse complement strand
TGTGTTTATGAATGTGGTCCATGGGGCTTTAACCTTTGCCGACAATATGGGCAGCCAGTATGGACTGTATTGTTGTTAATCCTGCCGATATACCAGGCACTGATAAGGAACGGCTCAGCAAGACAGATCCTATTGATGCCCGTAAGATGGCGCGTCATCATGCTTCAGGTTTACTTGAAGGAGTATATGTTCCTTCTGAGAAATTACAAAAACAAAGAAGCATTATTCGTTTCAAAAAGAAACTGTGGGGCGACCTGGTACGGGCAAAGAACAGGCTCAAAAGTGAGCTGAAGTTCCAGAGTATCGAAGTGCCTGTTAAATATAACAACCCGCACTGGAGCCACAATTTCATGAAATGAATTGAGCAACAGGCAAACAAAGATGCTGACTTGCGTGATACCTTATTGTTAATGCTTGAGGAAGTACAGGCATTACGCCTGCTACTACTAAAAACAGAAAGAAAGCTCCGGGAACTGATATGGAGTGATGGTTACAAACAAAAAAGTGAACTACTACGTAATATTCCCGGTGTTGGTCCTCTTGTAAGCTTCCCTTAAAACTGGGCCATGATCAATTAGAGTTTTCCGGTTTTTCAAATACTTTATCCACAAAACGGCTCTCTTCAATTTTTGAATGATTTCCGTTCGCCGTTTGTGGATAAAGCTTCAGATCCTTATCTAAGCTTTGGTAATACTGATCAGCATACTGCAGGGGAGATAAGTATCCTAAGGATTTATGTGGTCTTTCGGTATTATAATCGACTTGCCATTCTTCAGCCATTAATCTTACTTCTAAAAGATTGGAAAACAAATAGGCATTTAAAAGTCCCCTTCGCAAGCTTCCGTTTTTACGTTCGATAAAAGCATTCTGAGTGGGTTTGCCTGGTTGAATATAGATTGTCCTTATTTCCTTGCTTTCACACCATTGCTGTAGTTTATTGCTGATAAATTCAGGCCCGTTATCTGTTCTGATACTGGCTGGCTTTCCGCGTTCGGCGATGATTCTTTCCAGGACACGTATAACCCTGAGCGAGGGCCAAGGAAGTATCTACTTCAATGGCCAGTGACTGGCGGTTAAAATCATCTATTACATTTAACACCCTGAACTTTCTTCCATCTGTCAATGCATCACTCATGAAATCAAGACTCCATACCTGATTGGGAGCACTTGGTTGAAGTAATGCTTCTTTAATTCTGGAAGGCAGCCTGCGCCTGGCCCTGCGACGAATGTTTAGTTTCATTGCTGTATACACCCGGTAAACCTTTTTATGATTCCATTTATATCCTTTGTTCCTCAACCTGTAATGACACTGCCAAAAGCCAATGTCAACATGTTTGTCGGTCAGGCTCATTAACGCTTCTTGAACAGGTGCATCATCTTTGTGACTTGGTTTATATTCGAAGCTGCTTCTTGGGATTGCTACAATGTCACACGCCTTTCGGACGCTCAGTTGTTCTTCCTGGACCAGGTAACTGACTGCATCCCTTTTTTCCGAAGGCGTTAAAGCTTTTTTTCAATTAGATTTTTGATGGCCCGGTTCTCGATTGAAAGTTCCGCATACATCTTTTTGAGCTCGGTATTCTCAGCTTCCAATTCCTTTAATCGTTTTACATCGCTGGCTTCCATGCCACCGTACTTTGCTTTCCAGTTATAAAAAGTGGCATCACTAACGCCCAGTTCGCGGATGATGTCTTTAACAGCAATGCCTGCCTCTTGCTTTTTAAGCGCTGATACAATTTGACTCTCTGTAAATTTCACGCGTTTCATTTTTCAGATTTAAAGTTAAGAATTCAATTAATTCATAACTCTAATTCCTCTGGCCGAACTTCGGGGAAGCTTACAACACTTTACAAAAGACTGATCCGCGTGACGCCCGCAATCTGGGGCTGCGGCTACAATCGGGTGTGCTTCGTGGAATTCATATTCCTGATGAACAGCAGAAACAGACAGGGTACTTTTTAGACATCGTAAAAAGATCTGGAAAGATCTGTGCCGTTGTAAAAATCGCATTAAGGGCTTACTGTCCTTCAGTGGTATTGACATTCCCGAACCTTTTGACAATGCCAATTAGAGCCACAATTTTATTAACTGGTTAAAGGACATCGATTGTAAACAGCTAAGCAGACGCACTGCATTAAACTATATGATTGGTCCAATGGAGTTCCTCAGAAGGGAACTGCTAAGCATTAGTACCGGCGTCCGGAAAATGATGCGGGAAGCAAGCTATAAAACCAATTATTATCTCTTGCGAACCATTACAGGCATTGGTCCGTTAACGGCAGCCAGCATTTTGGTAGAGATTGGTGATGTAAAACGGTTTGCCACTTTCTATCACCTTAATAGCTTTGTCGGTCTATTGCCAATGGAACAAAGTAGCGGCCAGAAAGAAAACAAACTGGAGCTGACGGTAAGAAGACACCGGCAACTACGCAGTGACCTGGTGGAAAGTGCGTGGACAGCTAAACGAACAGATCCTGCCATGGCGCTATACTTCCAGGAGCAGGTCAAACGTAAAGATAGCAACATAGTGATCATCAAGATAGCCAGGAAATAGCTTAACCGGATTCACTATGTACTGATTAACCAGCAGTCATATGAATTTGGGCTGGTGAAATAATAAAGAATCCTGACTACTAAACACTGCATGTATGAAATGTACATTTTAAAGGCTGTAGCGGGATTCTTTTAAAAATAGTTAACAGGAATCAAAAATACTCATAGAAACTGTTCGGAAATTATAAAAGAGATAGGAAAAAGGGAATCGGTTATTAGT
>CAXTDO010000870.1:0-2777 GCA_964242315.1 uncultured Flavihumibacter sp. | reverse complement strand
AGAAGGGAATTGACGCTCTCCTTGCGTACGTTGGTGCGCGACGCGGTAACCACCACTTCTACCAGTGTTTTTTTGGAAAGTTCAAGTACTACATCAACCTCTGCTACTTTGCCTGTGGATACTTCAATCTCACCAACGATTTTCTTTTCATAACCGATAGCGGAAATTCCAGTTCATTCTTTTTGTCAATGGGTAAGTTAATGGTGAAGCGGCCTTCCATATCGCTCGAAGTGCCCCTGCCGGTGGTGCCGGTGGCTTTGACAGATACCCCTGCCAACGGCTCATTTTTGGTGTTAAGTATTTTCCCTGTTACTTTACCCCGAGAGAAAGAATTGAAAGAAAGAAGCGCCAGCACAAAAAATAGAGTATAATTTTTCCCCACGGTATTGTTATTATTTGGAGGCAAAAATATCTCTCCAACACTATGTTCTTATGAAAGGAGTATTATCAAATCATTAAACAATAGAATTACAGCATACGTGTTATAATAGTTTAATGATGATAACAATGCCTTTGTTTACTAAGAAACCGGCAATTTTTACAATCTAAGAAATTTATTTATCATCAGGTCTGATGTGATAAAGGTTCTCAGCTTCCTGGGCAAACATCTAAATGCTACATAAGACTAACAAAAACAACCAGTTTTCCAAAGAAACACGCTATTTACTTCATAAGAAAAGGCCGCTTAGCTGAAAGCGGCCTTTTTATTTTTTGTAACGTCTCCTTTAATTTTAATTTACCGTTCGTAATAGTTAATTCTTAAGATTAATCTTTCAGGATCTTATGTACCTCTGTCTTTCCTTGTGATACCAGTTGAACCGTATACATACCCCTCGGTAAATGTTGTATTGATATTGTTGCAGACTGTGAAAGAATTGTACTGCTATATACCTTTTGCCCCTGGTGATTGTAAATGTTAATATACATTTTACCACTAGATACAGATTGCGAAATAATCAATTGTTCATTGGCCGGGTTTGGATATACCGTGAAATTCAGTTTGATATCATTAATAACTTTGATCAGTAAGATGAAACCGTAATTAACTTTGCCTTCTGTACCAACCGTTTTAAGCCTGTAATAGTTATTGCCCGGTTGTGGCTGATTGTCGATGCTTTGGTAATCGTTGTTGTTAGTACCCTTTGAATTCACAGATGTTATTTTAATAAAATGTACTCCATCAGCACTTCTTTCAATTTCAAATAAGTTTATATTTTTTTCATTCGAAGTCTTCCAGTTTAAAACTGTTTTACCATCAATTAAACTTCCCCTGAACGCGGTTAGATTTAAAGGAAGCACTAACAATTCCGGGTAGTTGGGAATTTTATTATTACCATGTAAAGCATACACCAGCACATGGCTTTTGTTATTGGTAGCAGTGGCAATGCCATCTGCACCAGGAGATGCAGCACCAAAATCATTATCATTGCATACGGCGATGGTACTATCATTGATAATGGTCAATCCCTCGGATTTATCAAGCACGGAAGGCCAGCCATTTGCCAGCAGGTCCATAAAAAGTGTTTTTGTAACAGGTTTGATTCCATTAGAATTCAGGCCGGCCTCGTCAATCAAACCCTCGAGTGATTTATTGTTATACATCCCGCAAGTAACCGGCGTAGCCTGGCTTATGTTAACCAGGTACATTCTTTTAATGTCTGTGGTTCCCCTGGCAGCGGCTTCCAAAACCAAAAAAGTGCTGTCATTAATGGCAGCAGCATCGCCAACTTTCCAATCCTGCAGCCGTATCTGGTTGGCACCGCTGGCACCAATTATACCGTCATTAAGATAAGCCAGCATTCTTGTTGAATTGTTTGAAGGATTTATTTCAAGTATCCGATGAACCCTTGTTGCATTGCCTGTAGCAGCATCCGGGAATAACAGCGGACTTTGTATAAATGCATAAACCCTTCCGTTAGGAGTCATGGCAATACTTTCGAAACCCCGGTTATTTTTACGATACTTAAAAACAGTGTCAACAGCAATATCCTGAGGCTGGGAACCTGGTAAGTTTCCATAAGGTGTGTACCTGTTTAGTACAACCCCATTGGCACTAAGTTTCCATACAGTCGGCCCACCTTCTTCACAAACCCAGAAATTACTTTCCTTGTCAACCAATATGCCTTCTGAATCAATACCCCAGATATCTTTTGCCGCGGTTTTTGTATTAAAATTTGAGCAATCCTGCACAGTGTCCGTGGATACAACTTCCAGGGCTGTACTTCCAAAGCCGGTAGGATTCATTAATCCGGTTGCGTTGCTGCCATTCGGCCTTTTGATAGTAATGGTTTGAAGTATCTGCACCGAATCGCCATTTAAGCGGATTCTGTTAATTTTAGGAGCAAATAACGGAAAAGGAAACATTTTATCATAAGTGGGCCTGCAGGCAGATGGGTTGGCGTTGGCATCGTCTATATTAGGACCTCTGTCAGACAATGTCCAGTACTCTGTGCCGTTAGTATTGGCGATTGGAAATAAAGCAGAAAAACCTGCTTCACGAAAATTAATTCCCTGGTATATTCCTATAGGAGCTGAATATTTATTTTGGTAATCATGTAATAATGTTATCTGTGCGTCTGCTTTATAGAATCCAAACGCCATGATCAAATAAGTGATTGAAAAAATTAATCTTCGTTTCGATACCTCGAAAATACCTTGTGCAAATATTCTATACAACTCAACACCTGTTACATAAATGTTCTTCTCCGGTAAAATTTGACTCATAAGCTTTAGTTTATTTAATTTGAAGAAAATCTAATTCTTTACAATCTTAAATC
>CAXTDO010000869.1:0-2781 GCA_964242315.1 uncultured Flavihumibacter sp. | reverse complement strand
TCCTCCGTGGCCCTCCGTGCTACCTCGGCTTTTCCTCCGTGGTTAAAAAAAACTATAAGACGAACCTGCAACTCATCTCTAATATCTTTTTTAAATGCTTTGGCAACTATTTTTCACGCTTCAGCATACGTAACATATTAATTCAACATAGTCCTGATATCTTAACTACCAAACCAACTAATCAGGCTATGAAAAAATCAGCTTTGTACCTTGCATTTTTATGCATGATCACCTGCCAGCTTTATGCCCAGAAAGTAATTACCGGCAAGGTAACCGACGATAAAGGCGTGCCGCTGGAAGGTGCTTCCATACTAATAAAAGGAAGAAATGGCGGAACCACCACCAACAATGAAGGCACTTTTTCACTGCCCGTTCCTGCCGCCTCTAAAACGCTGATCATAACCTCTTTAAATTTTGCTCCGCAGGAAATTGCAATCGGCACACGATCCACTTTTAATGTCTCCCTGAAAGCAGCCACCGCCAATCTTGATGAAGTGATGGTAGTAGCTTATGGCACAGCCAAAAGAGGAGCGTTTACCGGTTCAGCAACGAGAATAGATTCAAGGAAAATAGAGCAAAGACCCATCATCAATGTGCTGGGCGCCTTATCCGGTTCATCTGCCGGTGTTACCACCACTACCGCTGGTGGACAACCCGGCAATGAACCTTCTGTAAGGATAAGAGGTTTCGGCTCTATCAATGCTTCCAATAACCCGCTTTATGTGGTGGATGGCGTTCCTTACGACCTTAGCATCAGCAATCTTAATGTAGATGACATTGAGAGCATCTCGGTATTGAAAGATGCCGCCTCCACCTCATTGTACGGATCGAGAGCAGGCAACGGCGTTATTCTTATCACCACAAAAAAAGGAAAAAAGAACCTCAACCAGCTGGCATTTAAAATTACCCAGGGCGTAACTTCCAGGGCCATTCCCGAATACGACCGCGTAAATGCAGCCGAATATTATCCGCTGATGTGGGAGGCCTTTCGAAACAGTCTTGCTTATTCCGGCACCACTCCGTTAGCTACTGCCAACGAGATGGCAACAGCCGGCATCAAAGCCCGCCTGGGATACAATCCCTTTAATGTTGCAGACAACATGATCGTTGGTACCGATGGAAAACTAAACCCTGCAGCCAAATTATTATACTCCGATGACCTCGACTGGTTTGCACCACTGATGCGTACCGGCAGTCGCGGCGATTACTCAGTAGCCATGAGTGGCGGCTCCGACAAAACAGATTATTACCTCTCACTGGGATACACAAACGAAAAGGGATTTGTAATTAAATCAGATTACGAAAGATATACCGGCAGACTGAACATCAATACACAGCCTTTAAAATGGTTCCGCTCGGGATTGAACCTGGCTACCATCGTTACCAAATCAAACCAGGCTACCACCAGCGATGCCGGACAGGGTACGCTAGCCGGTGCCAGCAACAGCTCTTATATTAACCCGTTTTCTTTCGCGCGTAGCATCGGCCCTATCTATCCCATTTATCTTCATGACCCGGTAACCGGCGCTTATGTGCTGGACGCAAACGGCAACAGGCAATACGATATCGGAACTTCCTCCGCTACCATGACAAGAGCTGCAGGCGGCAATCCCGGCAGGCATGTTATTGAAGAAACCGAACTTAACACTACTTCTTATAAAAGAAATTCATTAAGCGCAAGAACCTTTGGTGAAATTTCTTTCCTTCAAAATTTTAAATTCACTACCAATGTAAGCGTAGACATTGCAAACTACAGAGCCTCCGATTATGATAACAAAATCGTTGGTGATGGCGCTCCCGCGGGCAGGGCAAGCAGAACCAATTCTACTACTACCAGCATTACCTTTAATCAATTGCTGAATTACAACAAAACATTTGGCAAACATACGCTTGACTTATTATTGGGACATGAGAATTATGATTACACCTATGAGTACCTCTCAGGCGCACGACAGCAGCAATCCTTTGATGGCATTACCGAACTGGGCAACTTTACCACTACCAACAACCTCAACTCCTACACCGACAAAGACCGGATAGAAAGTTATTTTGGAAGAGCCAACTATACGTACAACAATAAATTGTTTTTTTCAGGTTCATATCGCACGGATGGTTCGTCCAGGTTTTTTAAAGATGTTCGCTGGGGCAAGTTCTGGTCTGTTGGTGCAGGATGGCGCGTTGATCAGGAAAACTTCTTTAAAAATATTACCTGGATCAACGAGCTCAAACTTAGAAGCTCCTATGGAGAAACAGGGAACTACTTTACCGTTAACCCCGATGGTTCGCAAAACTATTATCCTAACCAGGGATTGTACGACCTGGGTTACGACAACGTTACCAATCCCGGTGTGTTACAGGCGCATCTTGCCAACAACGACCTTAGCTGGGAAACCAATAAACAGTTTGATGCAGGCATAGATTTCGCGTTGTTAAAAAGCCGGCTGAGAGGCAGCTTTGAATTTTTCAATCGCCAGTCAGATAACCTGCTGTTCAATGTGCCGTTACCGCTGTCGAGCGGAACACAGTCCAACGGCACGGCAAGCATTACCATGAATGTCGGTTCCATGTACAATAGGGGCTTTGAATTGCAACTGGCAGGCGATATTATAAAAAACAAAGATTTTACCTGGACGATAGATGTAAATGCCACTACTTTTAAAAATCGCATCACCAAAATTAGTCATACACAACCGGAATTAATTGCCGGCACCAACCTCGGCGGCGGAGCGGTAGGAAGTAAAAAATTAGCCGTCGGCCGATCTAGCGATGATTACTGGCCGT
>CAXTDO010000868.1:0-2789 GCA_964242315.1 uncultured Flavihumibacter sp. | reverse complement strand
CATGCCCATGAAGTGAACTCCTTTTTCTATCACATAGTTATTGCGCCGTAAAGTGTCGGTGTAGTGCGAGTTGCCGCCATCTATAATAATATCACCTTGTTCCAATAAAGGAAGCAGCGTTTCAATCACCTCGTCAACGGGTTTTCCTGCGGGTACAAGCAGCAGTATTCGTCGTGGTTTTTGCAGTTTTTGTACCAGTCCTTCCATTGAAGTGATGCCATCTACAACGGTACCGGGGGTAGCGGCAGCTTTAAGGTTATCTAATTTCTCCTGGCTTCTGTTAAAAGCAATCACTTTAAATCCATGGTCAGCCATATTGAGTAAAAGGTTACGGCCCATTACGCCCAAACCTATCATACCCAGATCAAATTGTTGATTTTCCATATACTTAATTGATTAAGGGCCGTAAAAGTAGGCAATTTGTGAATACGTGGGGAAAATAGGTATGCGTATGAATGATTAATTATTAATGATTAACGAAAGCCCTTCCTAATAAAGATAAAAGATCTATTATTCAGCATCTAACCGTTAATAATTAATAATTAATCATTAACACCCCACACCTATTTCTCCGTCAGGTACTTCCAGTACCGCCTGGGCATATGCTGGATGTGGAGTTTCATGTTTTTGCGGGCGGCGATGTTTACACTGCCGAAGTATGTTTTCCACAGGTGCTGATACAGTTTCTCTTCCTCATTAAAAACACCGGTAATATCTTTGCCAGAGTTGGTATCTGCTTCAAAATTTACCTGGATAGCATCTACCTTTTGCAGATTGTAATAAATGCCATATTTGCGGCGTGCGTCGTAGATCATCCATCGCTGGTCTGCATAGCGGGTTTTAAAATGATGTTGTATTAAAGGAAGTACATTAAAATCAGGTTCTACAATAGCGTAATACAACTGATCCTTTGTAAGCTGAAACCTGATAAAAGCTTCCATGCGGTGTTTCTCGCGATGCACTTTTTTTGCAGTGTCGGTAACCGTTAGTACCGCCGGGTGACTGCAATCTTTTTCTATCGAAACTTTGGAGCTGAATACATATTGAACATAATGGAGAAGGATATTTTCTATACCCGCAATTTCTGAAAGCCAGGTTTTATGTACTTGCTGCAACGCAATAACTGATAATTTTTTCTGCAAACCATCCCATACCCGCTTCGCTTTTGTTTCATCCGAACTTACAAAATGTTCATTACCGAAGAAGCTCTTTTGATATTTATCCGCTGCATAAATATGAACTTCTTTGAAACCATGTTCGTAAATTTCAAAAATGGTAGTGAGCCATCCTTCAAAACTTCCGTCATGTATCATTGTCTGCATGATTAAAACAGATGAAGCTGTGAAGAAAAGTTCGGCTTGTATTTGCTGCTGCCTTTAGCAAGGATTTGTTGTTTGATTTGCATCGCACTGAAATCCTTTCGTTCAAAATCCGGACTATTGCAGGTGATAAAATACCTGGCCCTGCTATAGCTGATGCCCATTTTCTTTAAATGTTCCCAGTTCAGCTTGTTGAACCGGCGGCTAGCGTTAATTTTTTGGGCTGATTGAACACCAATACCGGGCACCCGCATTATAACAGAAATATCAGCTTTATTTATGTCAACTGGAAACAACTGCAGGTTTCTCAGGGCCCAGCCAAGTTTTGGGTCAATGTCCATATCAAGATGCGGTTGCGCGGGGGAAACAATTTCTTCCACACCAAATCCATAAAACCGCATCAGCCAGTCAGCCTGGTAAAGCCTGTTTTCACGAATCATCGGAACAGGCGTACCTATTGCCGGTAAGCGGTTATCACTGCTGATAGGCACATACCCGGAATAATATACCCTTTTCAATTGCATCTTCTTATAAAAATGATTGGCCATCAGCAGTATCTCTGCATCTGTTTCGGGAGTGGCACCGATTACCATCTGGGTACTTTGTCCGGCAGGTGCAAACAGGGGAGCCTTGGTAAATGATTTTCTTTCTTCACGGTTTTCAATGATGGCATTCTTCAGGTACACCATGGGCTTTATCATGTCTTCCCTTTTCTTATCGGGCGCGAGTAAGCGCAGGCTTTTTTCGGTAGGCATTTCAACGTTGATGCTCAGGCGGTCGGCATGTAAGGCAGCCTGTTTTAGTAATTCATCACTTGCGCCGGGAATTGCTTTTAAGTGGATGTAGCCGTGGAAGTTATGTTCGGTACGGAGTTTTTTTGCTATTGATACCAGGCGCTCCATGGTATAGTCGGCATTTTTAAAAATACCGGAGCTGAGAAATAATCCTTCAATATAATTTCTACGGTAAAAGTTAATGGTAAGATCTACCACTTCCTGTACGGTAAACGCAGCCCGTTTAATATCGTTGCTGCGGCGACTTACACAATAAGCACAATCATAAATGCAATGATTGGTTAATAAAATTTTCAGGAGGGAAACGCAACGGCCGTCTTCCGTATAGGCATGACAGATACCCATGCCTGTTGAATTACCTAACCCTTTATTATCATTTTTCCTGCTGCTGCCGCTTGAGGCACAGGATACATCATACTTGGCAGCATCAGCAAGGATTTGTAATTTTTCCGTGATTCTTTCAGACATTCTAATGGCTCTTAGAAATTAAAGGTACTAAAACTAATAGCAACCGGATACTAAGAAAATTAGTTAACACTTTTTATTTCTAAAAGTTTAGATGCCCGGAAACCACGGATGCAGGATGGCAGGGAGAAACACCGTGTTTCTCCCTGCCATCCTGCATCCGTGGTTTAATATATCTAAATATTACCCTCTAACTGTACCAGGTTTTCTT
>CAXTDO010000867.1:0-2789 GCA_964242315.1 uncultured Flavihumibacter sp. | reverse complement strand
CCTTTTAGCTAAAGCAATCAATGATACACTTTACCTGACGCTGCAAATGGACAGAGGCAAGTACGCCCAGGAAGTGATTGTAAAAAGAAAGATCGATCGCGGTTTATTGCTGTGGCGGAGGATCGTAAAAAGAAAGCCATTTAACGACCGGACTAAGTTTAATAATTTTTCTTACGAACTGTATAACAAGTTAGAGCTTGATCTCAACAGGGTTAAGTTCGACAAATTAAAAGAATGGCGCTTATTAAAGCCATTCAAAAGTATCATAGAGCAACATGTAGACACGTCTGAAGGCCCTCCTTTCCTGCCCGTCTATCTCACCGAAACCATCTCAGACTTTTATTATCAGAAGAGCCCGCATGTTACACGCGAAATCATTAAGGGAAGCAAAACCATGGGCGTTAATAACGAAAGCGTAAGCAAATTCCTTGGCGGTACCGATCAGAACGTTAATGTATACAACAATTTCATACCGGTTTTCGATAAGCAGTTTGTTAGTCCGATAAGTGATAACGGCGACGCCTATTACCGTTATAAACTCGTTGATACGCAATACGTAAACGGGCAACGACTTATTCATATGGGATTTTATCCAAAGCGTAAGGGCGAAAATACTTTTGAAGGCGATTGCTGGATACATGACACTACATACGCCGTTCAAAAAATGACCTTATTTCTTTCAAAGGAAGCCAATATAAATTTTGTTGAAAAGCTAAGCGTAATCCAGGAGTACTCACAACTGCCTGATTCTACCTGGTTTTTGGCCAAAGATAAATTTGTGGTGGATATAGCCCCCATAGGCAAAACACTTGCCGGTGCAATAGGACGTAAAACCACCACTTACCGCGATATTATTGTTGATGATACATCAGTAATCAAAGAGATTAAAAAGAATAAGCTAAAGGAAGAAATAATTTTTGCCGAAGGGGCCAGGGAAAAAGAAAACGACTACTGGAAGGATTCCAGGCATGAAGGCCTCACTAAAACCGAGCAGTCTATTTACTCTATGATCGACACCTTGCAGAAGATGCCGATCTTTAAAAAATATACCGATCGCATCACCTTACTGGCAACAGGATATAAAGAAATCGGCAATTTTGAGATCGGTCCTATCTATAACTGGATTACCGCTAACAGTCTGGAAGGTACCCGTGTTCGCTTCGACCTGGGAACAAACAAGGGTTTTAACAAAGATCTGTACCTGCATGGTTACCTTGCCTATGGTTTTGGTGACCAGAAGTTCAAATACAAGGTTGACGGTATGTACCTGTTTGCCCGGCACCCGCGGTCGTATATTTATGCGTCATATACCAAGGATCTCGATAACGGACAAACTTACTATGATGAAATAAGCACTGACAACATCTTTGCGCTGGCTATCCGCAAGCCTAACATTCCATTGAAGTTTATGCAGATTGATGAAAAGCGAATGGAGTATTTTAAGTATTGGGACAATGGCTTATCGATGACGTTTGGAGCCATCCACAAACAGTATGATCCGGTTAGAAACCTGCCACCTAAATCAATATTTCCTTCCCCTTCGGGAGATCCGCTTAACAACTTTGAAGTGTCTTTGAGGATTCGGTATGCATTTTTGGAGAAATTTTTTGAAACGTATTATAACAGGTTCAGCCTTGGAAGCCCATATCCTATTACAGAAATCAAATTTTCAAAAGGCGTTTCGGGTGTGTTGAACAGTAGCTATAACTACAGCAAAGTGTACGGAAGCGTTTCAGATTATGTTAAAATAGCGCCTCTGGGAAGCTTGTATTATAATTTTTTTGGAGGCAAGATTTTTGGTACTCTCCCGTATATGCTGCTGGAAGTACATCCCGGTAATGAAATTTACTATTACAATAAATATGCATTTAACCTCATGAACCGGTATGAATATATCAGCGACCAATATGCCGGATTTAATATAGAGCATAATATCGGTAACGGCCTTTTCAGGTACATACCTATCACACGAAAATTAAAATTCCGGCAGTTCTGGAGTGCCAAGGGCCTTATCGGTAAAATGAGCGATGCCAATTATGCGCTGAATGTAAATAATCCTTATAACGCATTTCAAACGTTGAATGGCAAAACCTATATCGAACTTGGAACAGGTGTGGATAATATTCTGAAAGTATTCAGGATCGATTTTGTATGGCGCGTTTCTCCGCGGCCGCTGCCTGTAGAGAAGATCAAACGGTTTGGCATATTTGGCAGTTTCCGGCTGGCGTTCTGATAAAGGTATGAGGTATGAGGTGATAGCGTTTAACATTCAAAATATAGTAAGCATGTTGAATTCATCAACAATTTTACCCGTCTTTATTACATTTCTAAACAGCAGCATCTAACACCTCATACCCCATACCTCATACCTCACACCTAAACAGGTACCTTACTCTGGCTTTCAATCAGATTATTAAGCCTCATATCCTCTATATCCAGTTCCTGCTCTACTTTACGAATCACTTCATCACTAAAGACGCCTTGCTTATGATACCTTATCAGTAATTCACGCTGAAACTTTGAAATTTCAAGCTGAGCGGTCATCATTTGACTGAGCGGTGTCAACTCAAAGTTTTTATCATCTTCCTCATTATTAACACCAGTTACATGATCACGTACTTCCTGCCTGAGGTAGGCCACTGCAAGCTGGTATTTTTTTTTGAGCTGTTCGCGTAGTTTGGATTCCATCTTCACAGCTAGATCACGGTCGATAAATTTGAGGATCATATTGGCCATTTGCAGTTGCAATTGTTTTTCCTCCTTGCCGGGGTTCTGCTGCAACGTAACAC
>CAXTDO010000866.1:0-2801 GCA_964242315.1 uncultured Flavihumibacter sp. | reverse complement strand
CCTGAGAGACGAACAGGGCAACCAGGTTTTCGACAAAGGCAATGGCCGCCCGCTGCGTACAGCCGCACAGATTTCTTTTGGCAGTGCCATACCTGTATGGACAGGGGGCATCACAAACAATCTTAACTATAAAGGGATAAGCCTTTCCTTCCTGATAGATTTTAAGCTGGGCAACAAGATGATCTCCGGTACTAATTACAATGCATGGCGTCATGGTTTACATAAGGGTACGCTTGTGGGAAGAGAAGAAGGTTTTGTGGTAGGGAAAGGAGTGAATCTGGATAAGCAGGTGAATACAACCCATTCCGGTGTGCAGGCTTATTATGAAACGGTCCGTAGTCAGAATATCGCGCAAGAGTTTGTTTACAATGCCGGTTTATGGCAGCTCAGGCAGATTACCATTGGATACGATTTCACTAAATATGTGCCTAAAGCGCTGGGGTTTTTCAAAGGTGTTCGCTTAAACGCCGTAGCCAACAATGTGGCGGTGATAAAAAAATGGGTACCCAATATTCATCCTGAGCAATTTGGTTTTGCTTCTGACAATTTAATCGGACTGGAATCAACCGGTTTACCCATCACACGTAACATCGGATTTAACTTGAACATTAAATTTTGAAGCGATCAGTTGTTGGTTGTTAATTGTTAGTTGTTAGTTGTCAGAAGTACAGCATAGTCATTTACTTCTAACAACTAACAATTAAAAGCAAATACATTCTCAATTCTAATATTATCATCATGATAAAGAAATATTTTTACATAGCTTTTGTCTTGTTATTTATTTTCACTTCCTGTGATAAAGGGTTTGATAAGATGAATGTGAACCCGATTGCGTTAACGACCGTTGATCCGGCTTTTCAGCTCAACAATGCCATTGTTTCAAGCGCGCCTGATTACAGCAATCTTCAATACGAAGCAATTATTGTAAAACAAATGATCAATCCATTCAGTGGTGTGGGGGCAGCAGGACAATACAACCAGGATAACCGTAGTGTCACCAACCAGAACTGGACCAGGTATTACCGGAATGTAATTAAGGGAACTACCGATGCCATGGCCAAACTTAAGGATAATAGCAGTCGTGCCAATCTATATCACATGGCAAGAATATGGCGCGCCTATGCCTTCATGGTGCTTACAGACACGTACGGCGATATTCCCTACACGCAGGCAGGCAAGGCTTATCTTGAAGGGATTGTTTCACCTGCCTACGATTCACAGGAGTCTATCTACACTGATCTTTTGAATGAACTGGAAACGGCCTCCGCCTCACTGGATATTACCAAGGCGGCAGACGTAAGGGATATTTTATACGGCGGCGACCCGGCTAAGTGGCGGAGGTTGGGCAATTCGCTATTGTTAAGAGCTGCGATGCGGCTCTCGAAAATTAATACTACACTGGCAACGAAATATGTAACAAAGGCGGTAACAGGAGGTGTAATGTTATCAACGGATGACAATGCCATCATTCGTCATACCGCCAGTTTTACAAATCCTGTAGGCTCGCAGTTGAATGGCGGGCAATCGGGGTTTTTTTATATAGCGAAAGATTTTATTGATTACCTGAAAGTGAATAAAGATCCGAGGCTTACTTCCATCGCGGTAAGATATGCAGGGGCTAAAAGCAGCACGGATCAGAAAGAAGCTATTGCCAAACGTACGGCCCAGGACCAGATAGGAATGCCACTAGGTTATGATAACACTACCGTTGCCGCCGCGGTAACGGCAGACCGCCTTGCCAGCTTGTACGATTACAGCCAGCTCGATAAGACACGGATGGCCGGCCTGCAGTCGCCCTCCTTCTTTATCACCTATGCACAAACGCAGTTGTTACTGGCAGAGGCCGTTGTTCGTGGATGGACAACGGGAGATGCTGCCACTTTATACGCTAACGGTATACGAGCACACATGAAACAACTGGCCTCTTATGGTGCCAACACTACTATCGCCGACGCTGATATTACTGCTTACATAGCAGCGAACCCATTTGTAGCAACCTCCGCATTGGAGCTGATCAATACACAATACTGGGTAGCATCTTTTTTAAATGGCCCTGAAGCATGGGCCAATTTCAGGCGCTCCGGCTTTCCGCTATTAACACCCAATCCATTTCCTGGCAGTGATCTTAAAACAGAAACTTTTATCCGCCGCCTTACCTATCCCGATGCCGAACTAAACGTTAACCGTGAGAATGTGCAGAAAGCCATCACAAGGCAGGGCCCTGATATTTTAGATACAAGAGTGTGGTGGGACAAGAAATAATGATTAATGGTTAATGATTAATTGTTTGCAGTAAAATAATAGTGACCGATTATTTCAAATATTAGTAAGTTTCCAAATAATTTATAATTAGCCATTAATAACTAATCATTAATAATTATTCAATGTTGTCTTTTCTAACGGATCCGATAGTGATACTTTTTGTGGGGATAGTTATAGTAGTAGGCGGCATTATAGGACTTAAAATGCATCCGTTTCTTGCTCTGCTGCTGGCTGCTTTTGTGGTTGCGTTATTAACTCCGGGAACGGCTATTGAACAGTTTGCTATAAGTAAAGGATCAACACCTGCGGCTGCCTTGCAGTTGTCGAAAAAAACTATCGGAGAGCGGGTAGCTGTTGAATTTGGTAATACGGCAGCAAAGATAGGTATCCTGATAGCCATGGCTGCCATCATTGGAAAATGCATGCTGGAAAGTGGCGCAGCAGAAAGAATTGTCCGCTCTTTGTTGCGGGCTACCGGTACAGATAAGGCACCCGTGGCTTTTTTGGCCAGCAGTTTTTTTATTGGCATACCCGTGTTT
>CAXTDO010000865.1:0-2805 GCA_964242315.1 uncultured Flavihumibacter sp. | reverse complement strand
CAATCAAAATAAGTGGTTACCAGAGGTAACTCAAAGCCGCACCGCGTAGCCGTTTTCACGGTCGGGCCTTGCGAAGAGTAAAGCAAATAGCTTGATATGAAATGAGGAATAAGCAGAGAGCAGGAGCCTTACTACCGATCCCTCCCGGGATGTCTATCCCAGGAGTATTTTTTAATCAATTATTCACCCCATAATCTACAATCATGTTTGACAGTAAAACAACGACCGTACCGCATACCAACCCGGCCCCCTTTGATAATATGACGGTGCAGGATAAACGCCTGATAGATCACCTTCGTGCAGGCAATACCATCAACTTCCTTGAAGCCGGAGAGATGGGCATAACGCACCTGAAAACACGCATTGATGATCTGAGGCGTAACGAAATCATTGTGTATGAGCGGCCGATACAAATACAAAATACCCGCTGTTCGGAATATAGCCTGAGACCGTTTACAGAAGATCTATTACCCAGGCACAGGAGCGACAGAGTAAACACTTGGCTGAAAAAGCAGGCACGGTAACACAACAACTTTCATAATTATAAAAAAACACATCATGCGCAAGTCAGACCTTGTAAATCAGGTAGCAGAAGCAACCAGAATATCAAAGATCGATGTACTGGTAACCATCGAGCACACACTGCAGTGTATTCAACAAAGCGTAACAGCGGGAGAGCCGGTATACATACGTGGTTTTGGAACATTTACCCCGAAAAAGCGGCTGGCCAAAATGGGCAGGAACATTAAAAAGGGTAGCACCATACAGATACCGGCGCATTACGTACCACAATTCAAGCCGGCCAAGGAATTCAGGCTGGCAGTAGGCAAACTGAAAGTAACAGATATCAAAAATACTCTCCCCGAAAAGGAAAGTCTCTCCTGAAAAGGAGAGCGGTTTTTTTAACGTAAACATGGATTAACTCCTCTGGTATTTCAATACCGGAGGCTTTTTAAACACACCCCTATCAGTATGCATACGGTCAATACAAAACCTGTTCAATCGCCTGTTGTTCCGGATGGACCCGGAACGCAATACAGGCGCCTATATGACTACCTAGCTGCCGGCAATACAATTACCTTCCTGATTGCCATGGAGCTGAAAATCGACAACCTGAACAAGCGCATAGCGGATCTGCAAAACCAGGGTATAAAGATATACAGCAGGCGGGTCAAGATAAAGAATGTGCAGTGTAAAGAGTATAGCTTATTGGAATTCAATTACCACGCTTTATAATTAAAATTCAATGATATGCCTAGGTGCGCATGGTGCTATTCAATAAAAACAACTGATGCCTTTGAGCAGACCGCCACCGGATGGCTGCATGAAGTATGCAGGGACTGCGAAAGCAAAAAACTGAAGTATTGCGGCTTCTGCGGCATGCCTATTCATGACAGCCGGTTTTATAAGATCAGCACCCGGCTTTATGAATGCATGGACTGTCATGAGCAGACCCTGGCCACCATTCGGAAGAATGCACTAATCAGAACACGCTGGAAACTCAATCAAGTAATCAAACAAACAAAATATATGTCAGAAAATTTAATCGGCAACCTCAGGGAAAGGTTATTCAAAGCCATGGACGGCCTGGAAGCTGGCACCATGACAATAGAAACTGCAGCCCAGATAACAGACGTTGCAAAAACGATCATTGAGAGTGCAAAGGTGGAAAACGAATACGTAAAACTCACCGGCACTGCCGGCAGCGGTTTTATTCCGGTGTCCGGACAAATTTTAAAGGATCCGCGACAACTCGGACCGGCAGGGAAGGCGGGACAATAAAAATGAGTTTTTAATGGCCCTTTTAGGGCCATATTCAGTTTTAAATGTGTCTGAATCGACTGATTGAAAGTTAACTTTAGAGCCATACCAAACCGAATAAAATGAAACGAGATTTTACAGACGAAGGGGCTATACTGGCGCAGTTAAAACTGGGAATGGAAAATAATGCTATGCTCAGGCTTATCTTAAGCAATCAGGCGCTGATCATGACCAGGCTTATGATCAATCCTAAACAAAGATGCCCGCCTTTTATTGAAGAGGTAGATTTGATGGATAAGCCAGGCAAAGCAGATTTAATGCTGCGCGGATGGCTGGAAGGGGTGAAGCAAATTGAAAACGATGTTATCAAAAGAACGTGGGATTATGCTGTGGAGCACGATAGTAATTTCAATCCTCCGGACGACATTGGCTTGAACCCTTAATCAGCCGAAAGCCTCGGCAGCGGGTTTATACCGATCGTTGCGGATTTCGTAAACGGGCAACAGCATTAAGGACCGTCGGGAAAATAGCGAAAAACTCAGAAAATAGACATCAGTTAGGCCAGGAACCCAGTCAACTTCTACTGACTGGGTTCCTGGGTTTGTTCTTCTGTATCCTCTACAGAGGCTTCGCTGCTTTCTTCTTCAATGTCTGGAACGAGACTACTCCAAGTATGTACTTCTGAAATCAACCTTTTAATTTTGTGCTTGTGATAGGCAATCATCCCGCATATAAAATATAGTCCTATAAGCATTTCCCAGTGGGGCACTTGCCTTTTTAAGGCGGCCATGTTCTCTTCCTTGTCAAAAAACTGTCGGGCATATTCTTGTCTCTTCTCAGGATCGATTTTTAGTTCGTCAAAAATTTCTTCCATCGCCTGCAACTTGGTGTGCACAAACAAATGCCAAGATTCCTCCCGAA
Organism: uncultured Flavihumibacter sp.; assembly: GCA_964242315.1. GTDB lineage: Bacteria > Bacteroidota > Bacteroidia > Chitinophagales > Chitinophagaceae > JADCRZ01. The sequence goes on along the minus strand of CAXTDO010000865.1, from coordinate 123 downwards.
CCACATAATACCAATTAGAGCCGATGTTATAAACAGCTTCTAACCGTTCATTCAATTGCTGTAAATCGAACGGCTTAGTAGCATGGGCAGCGTCGTTTCTGAGTTTTCTTAAAGCTGTAAGGC
>CAXTDO010000864.1:2257-2811 GCA_964242315.1 uncultured Flavihumibacter sp. | reverse complement strand
CCGCAAAACACAGTGGTATCTGAAGCGTGCATAGATGCATACAGCAAGGATAATAACAATACGGATGTAACGAGGGAAATTGAATTCCTCAAATCAAATGATCCTGAAAGTCTTATTGCACCTCAGTTCCGCTACAGCGATGCGGTAAAAAAAGAGGAGTATGATGAGGCGGCCACCATTCTTCGCCGGCATATAGAATTATATGGAGAAGATGAAGAAACCCAGCTTAAAGCCATTAACCTGCTGGTGTTTAAAAAAGATTATGAGAAAGTTATAAAAGAAGTTGAAGCAGCTATTGGTAAATATCCTGATAATGTATCACTGGTAACTTTAGTATATAACGTTCAAAAAAATGCTTATAAAAATCCTGAGAAAGCCATGAAAGTGCTGGAATCATATATCAGGAATCATTACAGTGAAGAATTAATGGAAACACTTATAAGTGACAAATTTAAATATAACAGGAAGGATGACGGTTTCTCGCTTTACAAAAAAATGATTGAGAACAAGCCGCATGCTACGATGCAATACACAAAAATTGCCGATAAATATTT
>CAXTDO010000864.1:0-2247 GCA_964242315.1 uncultured Flavihumibacter sp. | reverse complement strand
ATTACCGGAACGCTGCAGAATGGATGCAGAAAGCTATTGACAGAGCGACTTATGTGGGAAGCTTCTATAATTCAAAAGGGATGATTCTTGAAGCCGCCGGCAAAAAAGAGGAAGCGCTCGCCTGTTTTAGAAACGCCATAAAATTTTCACCCAATGACTATTCCGCCCGTAGAAAACTTCAGGATCTGGAAGGTAAAAAGGATGTATTCCAGAACTTTAAGGAAAACGATATCGCCGCCTTGTTAAAGAAAGCCCCGGCAAGCGCCGACTATCCTAACGACAACAGCATTTACCTGCTTAAAGATATGCAGCAGGTTATCTATAATGAAAACGGCGCTTCGGAAGAAAAGAATGAATTACTGATCAAGATCTTTAACAAAGCAGGCATAGAAGACTGGAAAGAAGTAACCATCAGTTATAACACTTACATACAAAGACTGATCATCAATAAAGCAGAGATTTTAAAAAAAGATGGCAGTAAGGTGCAGGCTGAAAGCAATGACGGCCAGATAGTTTTCTCGTCTCTTGAAGTAGGTGACGCGATTCATGTGAGTTATAAGTTTGAAAATTCCACAACGGGTAAATTGTCGGAACATTTTTCAGAAGAGTTTACTTTCAACGGCGGCTACCCGGTGAAGTTAGCCAGGTACAGCATACTGGTTCCGGCATCAAAAAAATTTAATTTCAGGATGTACAACAGCACCTTGCAGCCCGTTATTAAGGAAGTGGCCGATGGTTACAAGATGTGGAGCTGGGAAAAAACAGATAATAACCGCATTGAACAGGAGGTATCTATGCCCGCTTTTTCAGACATCATAGAAAAAGTGGTTGTTTCTTCGTTTCCCGACTGGAATTATATAGCTAACTGGTATAGCGACCTTAGTAATATCAAGGCTAAAGCCGACTTTGAAATAAAAGAAAAGGTAAAAAATTTATTTCTTGGCAAACAAAATCTTGGTGAAATTGATAAGGCCAGGCTGATTTATAATTTCATTGAAGAGAACTTCAGCTATAGTGATGTGGCATTTTTACACAGTGCGCTTACTCCTCAGCGTGCAAGCAGAACCTTAAACAGTAAACTGGGTGATTGTAAAGACCTGGCGGTACTTTTCACAAGCATGTGTAAGGAAGCCGGGTTAGATGCCAACCTTGTATTGGTTGATACCCGTGACAACGGCGACATTCATATTGATCTGCCGCAGATCGGTTTCAACCATTGCATTGCCCAATTAAAAGTTGCCGGCAAAACCTATCAGGTTGAGCTAACAGACAATCACCTGCCATTTGGTTCGCTGCCGAATAACCTCATCAATGCAAACTCTTTAAACATACCGAAAGATGGAATGCAGACAAGCACCGCTTCACTCGTTAAACTAAACACTATAAGCCGAACTTTTAACACCATCGAACGCAATTCAGTTTTAAAGATCACAGGTAACAATGCCGAGATTGTAAGGAAGAGTGTGATTTCCGGTGCCGAGTCGAGCAGTACACGTGCTACCTATCGCAATGAAAGTGAGGATGACAAACTTAAATCCATCACGCGTTTTTTAAGTGGCCGGTTTAACAATGCTATCAGTGTGAGTTCGCTGGCCTTAAACAACCTTGATAACCTGAATGATTATGTAAATGAAGAATATAGTTTCAGAGTAGACAATTTTACTACAGAAATCGCCGGAATGAAAATTATACAGCTTCCCTGGGTTGATACCTACTCATCACTTGAAGTAGTGTCGCTTGCTGAAAGAAAGTTCCCTTTAAATTTATGGAGATTCAGTACCACTCCCTACGATAAAGAGAAGATGATTATTCAACTCCCGCCGGTAAAAAACTTTTAGAGGTTCCAAAGAACATCAGTTACCAATGTTCGTCACTAACCTATAACTTAACCTACGAGGTGAAAGCCAATGAGGTAATTGTTACAAGGGAAGTAAAATATTTAAAGGACCTGGTTACGGTAGGCGAATACAAAAGTTTCCGTGACGTAGTAATAAAGATGTCCGAAGCAGATAAACAGCAGCTTGCGTTTAAGTAGTCAGGTATGAGGTATGAGGTATGAGGTAAAAACCCCGAAGGGGTGTCATTATTATAGGACATATTGAACACAATACGTGAACCCCGAAGGGGTGACATATAGCGTTTCAAGCAGAAAGAATCATGTCACCCCTTCGGGCAATGTCATTTAGCTAAGGACTGATGAACATGTAACGGTTCCCCTCCTTTTCAAGGAGGGGAACCTGGAACCCG
>CAXTDO010000863.1:0-2812 GCA_964242315.1 uncultured Flavihumibacter sp. | reverse complement strand
TCCATTCATTATTCTCCAGTGACCTGGGAATGTACATATAAACGGATAATCACCCGCCTGCGAAGGAGCCGCCAATTGCAAACTTATTTCTTCCTGCGGGTTAAGCAGTTTGGTGAAGAACAGCACTTCAGGCATTTTAGGCACATAGCTCTTTTCTGCGCCTTTCGGATCTGCGGCCATTTGATCTGCCGCAGCCCCTACTTTTTCTCTGGAGCCTGGTTTTAGAATCACAACGTTATGCTGCATGAAATCAGGATTTTCAAAATTGATCGTTACTTTCTGTCCGGCTTTAACGGTAAACGTTTTTTTATCGTATTGCATCACATTCTGAACAACCTTGAGTGAGATAGTTATACCCTTTTGAGCTTTGGCATCAGGGCTGCCAGGTTTAGCAGCAGTGCTTTTTGACTGAGGAGCCTGCTTATCTTTTCCGGTTTGTTGTAGTTCCAGCGTTGCATTTTGCACATTGCCAACGAAAGGAAATATGCCTTCGTAAACCCCTATTTTGTCACTGGTATTTACATCCTGTGAAATGCGAACGCCTTCTTTCAGTGTTTCTTTAAATACAGACACAGCTTTTGACTGCGCAGTTTCAGCGTCATCTATTTGGATGCTCATCTTTCCATCGCTCTGCAGCTTCGCAGTCACCTCAAATTTTTCCGGCAATTCTTTTTCAGAAACTGCTTTATAAGTAGCGCCTGATTGCTTAACAATGAAATTCATTTTACCGTCCTGGATGAATAAGCCATAACCGTTGTCTTTTCCGCCCTGCGCTGCAATCATTCCCTGCAGCGGCCGCTGACCCTTGCTAACAGATGCTTTTATGATGATCGCTTTGCCGGTAACATCGGGTGAGTACATCATGGATCCCCTTCTTGGAAGATTATACACCTCGCGACTTAAAGCTTTTTTGATTCGCTCTTTCAGGCTTGATTCAACAATGACATCACCAGATCCAGCGGTCTTTGAGTAAGCATCAACAAAGCCTGCTTCATGTGTCATCGCAGCAGCCAGCAACGCTCTGGGAATCCATTCATCGTTCACATTTTCTGAATCACCGGAAGCCTTATAAATTAATGCACCCATTTTTGCTGATGGAGGCATTGCCGCTATTGCCATGATAGCCGACAACCTCACATTAAGATTGGGATCGTTCACAATATTACCGGCCCCAATGGCGTCTATTGCCTGCTGGTTAGCAGGCAGCACCTGCACAGCGGCTTTTCTCACTGCTGCGGCAGGGTGTGTCAACGCTTTTATAGCCACCTGCATGGCTTCAACATTGGAACCATCGAGTACACCCAGGCCCTTGACTGTCCAAAGTGCATGAACGGCAGGGCTGTTCAGTCCGATTTCATCCACTTTATAATTTCCGATGATCTTGTAAAGACCTGGTAAGGCTTTAGTGTTTTTCGATTCCACCAGTAACCGCTGCGCCGTCATACGCCAAAACATGTTATCGTTTTGTAAGGCAGCCAGCAATCCGGGAAGATCGTCTTTAGATAATTTCAACGGCGTATAAGGTGCCGCTTTTTTATAAACTACCCGGTACACCCGACCAAAATTTATATCACGTAAAGGGCTTATGAATGCATTCCCCTGTCCGCGTGGCTGCTCTTTAAACGGTAACACCATTTCTGAAGGCGCCTGCTGTTCGCTGAATACATTGTGCTGAATAATGAAGTTGTACCAATCGGCTACCCATAGCGCCCCGTCGGGACCTACCTCAGCATGAACAGGCCCAAACCATTCATCAGAACTGGCCATCATGTTCCAGTTATCTTTTTCGGCAAAGCCGGAACCTTTGGGTTCAATGATCGCGTTATGAAGCAGCCGGACCGTTGGTTCGCAAACAAAAGCCATCCGGTTCCAGTATTCTTTGGGAAAATTTCTTGCAGTGTACAGGTGATGGCCTGCCGCTGAGGTAAAGCCACCTACCACATCTACCTGGCGCAAATTCGGCGTCATGGTGTGAGCGTCATAATGACCATCTATCTTTTGTACCGGAAGCACGGCAGACTGCGGATCAGCAGATTCAGCACTACGTGCGGAAAATGCTCTTTGTGTATACCGGGCCGGTATAGAAAAATAGGCGCTGTGGGTGTTATTTGCAGTAGATATAAAAACGTTGTTTTCTTCCGAGAATCCCAGTCCCCAGGTATTGTTGCTGGTATTGGCCAGGAATTCAAAGCCGGTGCCATCCGGATTCAGATGGTATACACCTGTACGAAAATTTAAAGTTTTACCATCTTTGGTGGTACCGTTAAAGCCAGAACCAACAACTCCCCAGATTTTATTATCAAAACCATATTGAAGGTTGGAAGGTCCGAAGTGGGTATCCCCTTTATCCCAGCCGTTCATGATGTTTTCACGTACATCGGCTTTATCATCACCATTGGTATCTTTCAAAAAAACAAAGTAAGGAGCCATAGCTACCACTACTCCGCCATTTGCAAAAACGATGCTGGTAGGGATATTTAATTTATCGGCGAAAACGGTAAACTTGTCTGCCTTACCATCACCGTCGGTGTCTTCACAAATCTTTATACGGTCGTTGGCTGCGCCGTCTGTTTCAAGAAATGTATTGGGATAATCTACCGATTCTACAATCCATAAACGGCCCTTTTCATCCCATGACATGGCTATAGGGTTGGTAATATCAGGTTCGGAAGCAAACAGTTTAATATCAAAATCAACAGGCACCTGAATAAGTTTCTGCGATTGTTCGGGGCTCAGCGCTTCCTGCATTTTAGGAACCAGGTGACGCTTTGTGAAGTCGGCTTCTATTTCGGGTGAATAAATGTTAACGTTT
>CAXTDO010000862.1:0-2814 GCA_964242315.1 uncultured Flavihumibacter sp. | reverse complement strand
GTTTTTGAATATTCCAGTTAAAATGCTTTTTGCTATACCGTTCCCTTGCCAGGAGCATACCCATAAAGTTAGACATGGTTCCTCCGCCGGTAAAAATTGCGTCAGCACCGGGTCCAAATCCGTAAACGTTACACAATTTATCGCAAAGTGCCTGTTCAATAATTGTGGCTGCCGGAGCCTGGTCCCAGGAGTCCAAAGATTGATTAAAAGCAGTGATGATCATTTCGGCCGCCAAAGAACAGATAAAAGGGGGGCAATGTAAATGGGCCATACAATGCGGATGATATACCGAAATATTGCTTTCAATAATCAATTCACGGGTTTTATCCAGCAGGTCTTTAAGCGGGCTTCCCGTTTCCGGTATTAGATTCAGGGATGCCATATTCTCCTTTAACCAGTCAGGACTCTTGCCACAATAAGCCTGCTTTTGTGCTTTTATTTGTGATGTAATGGATGCAGCTACATCGTTTACAACCTGCCTGTAAGCAGCAATGCTTTCATGGCTATCGTTCAAAAAGTAATTTTTAAATCCATCATTTGCTTCATGCAACGCTTTAAAATCAGTTTTCGAAGCAATATCTGGTAAAATCATGAATGGCTTTATTTAATTCAATAACACCCGGTCGAAAAGTAATGCCTCTTCGGCCACTACAACAGTTTCCTTAAAAATAGCACAGATTTGATTAATCTGATTTTGCGTAATTATTAATGGCGGAAGAAGTCTTAATACGCTGGATTGACGCCCGCCGATTTCTATAACCAATCCTCTTATAAAACATTCCTGCTGAATACGACGGGATAATTTTTCATAACGTTCCGGCTGGCCACACTGAAGTACGCCGCTTATTGGATTTACTATTTCAACTCCCAGCATCAGCCCTTTGCCTCTTATGTCTCCCAAACAAGTCGTTTCCGACTGGATTACTTTAAGGTTCTTTATGAACAGTTCGCCCATTTTTGCAGCATGGTCTATAAGGATGTTTTTTTTGATATAATTAATCGTTGCCGATCCGGCCGCCATTGCCAACTGATTGCCTCTGAAAGTACCGGCATGCGTTCCGGGTTTCCATTTATCCAAATCTTTATGGTACACGATAACGGCCATCGGCAGCGATCCGCCTATTGCTTTAGATAACACTACCACATCCGGTATGATGCCCGCATGTTCAAAGGCGAACATCTTTCCCGTTCTTCCCAGGCCGTTTGTACCTCATCCAAAATTAACGGAATGCCCTGTTCTTTGCTTACTTTACGCAATTGTATCAACCAACTGTCAGGAGCAGGAATTTTACCACCTTCACCCTGAATTGCTTCTACAATAATGCCCGCAGGTTTTGTAATACCGCTTTCATCATCAGTTAACACCGTCTGAATATAATTGCTACAGGTTGCTGACAGTTTGTAAGGCAGTTATGCATGCGTAATCCTGCCATCATTGATTTCAAAACCCGCAATATGGCTTTCATTGTTTCGAGTAATTTTCAGCCAACTGCAAGTGCGTCGTTAATCAAATGTATTATTATAAGATGGCCAAAATAGTACACTCAACTGTTCATTTCCGAACAGTTCTCAATTATTACTTTGTCTGAAACCCTCATCTACACAATATTCCCGTGTTGGCACATCCATTGAGACCATTCTGCCTGACGGATAATTGTGCCTGTAAATGAAAAAGCAATTAGCCATGTTAACTTCAATCAAACATCAACCGGTCATTAAGTATAAATCAACGCTCATGTTTAAAAATTATTTCAAAACTGCGTGGCGGAATCTTATTAAAAGCAAGGGCTACAGCGCTATCAATATTGGTGGACTTGCTGTTGGTATGGCTGTAGCCATGCTAATTGGTTTATGGGTATATGATGAATTAAATTTTGATAAATACCACACCAATTACGACCGCATAGCACAGGTAATGCAACGGGCAACATTTAACGGTAAGCTTGAAGCACAAACAGCTAATCCGGGATTGATGGGTCCGGCTATCAGGGAAAAATATGGCAGCGATTTTAAGTATGTATTACAGGCATCCTGGGAAGGCGGGCACCTGGTCTCTTACAATAATAAGCTGTTTAACAACACTGGCATCTATATGGAGCAGGAAGCACCTGATATGCTATCGTTGCACATGTTACAAGGCACAAGACAAGCTTTATATGACCCTTATTCTATTATACTTTCCGCCTCCACTGCAAAAGCAATTTTTGGCAATGCCGACCCAACAGGCAAAGTGTTGAAGTTCGATAGAAATTATAGTGTAAAAGTTACCGGTGTGTATGAAGACCTTCCCAACAATACAACTTTTCACAAGATAAAAATGATGATGCCCTGGAAACTTTGGTTGATTCAAAACCCCTGGTCAAAAGAGATGAAAGAACCCTGGGGCAGTAACTTCTCTCAAACATTTGTGCAAATAGCCGATAATGCAGATATGCAACAGGTATCACTCAAAATAAAAAATATAAAACTGCAAAATGTAAGTCAAGGTGAAAAGAAATATAAGTGGGAAGTTTTTCTTCAACCCTTAAGCAAATGGCATTTATACAATGATTTCAAAGATGGTGTAAACATAGGCGGCAATATAAAATATGTATGGTTGTTTGGCATCACCGGCGCTTTTGTTTTAATACTTGCCTGCATCAACTTCATGAACCTGAGTACAGCAAGAAGTGAGAAACGAGCCAGGGAAGTTGGTATTCGCAAAGCCATCGGCTCTGTGCGCTGGCAGATAATAAAACAGTTTTTTGCAGAGTCTTACATGGTAGTGATTACGTCATTTGTTTTATCGCTTTTATTGCTTAAGCTGTTATTACC
>CAXTDO010000861.1:0-2820 GCA_964242315.1 uncultured Flavihumibacter sp. | reverse complement strand
CATCTCGGCTATGAATGGAAATATCTGCCGCTGCGGTACTTATCTCAACATTATTAAAGCCATTAAATCAGCCGCCACCTCCTAAAATATTTAAGATGGGCAACTTGAAATCACCTCACGATACAACTGCATTAAGCACGCACGAATTAAAATCTCATTCCGGGGAGACGTCTCGGTTTGACAGGCGAAAATTCTTTAAAATTTTCGGAAGCGGCCTGGCTGTAGCATTTGTTTTTCATGACTTATCTTCCTTTGGAGGAGAAACAGCCTCGCCTTCAAATAAAATAGTTCCCGTAAATCAGGTAGGAGCATGGATACATATCGGAGAAGACGGCACAGTAAGCGTTTACACGGGTAAGGTAGAAGTAGGCCAGAACATCCGAACTTCACTATCGCAAATAGTTTCGGAAGAACTGCGCGTTCCGTTTGACTCAATAAAAATGATCATGGGTGATACGGACCTTGTTCCTTATGACATGGGCACCTTTGGCAGCCGAAGCACGCCGCAGATGGGAACGCAGCTTCGGAAAGCGGCTGCCACGGCACATCAATCGCTGTTAGAATTGGCTGCAAAAACCTGGAATAAAAAACCAGAATCTTTGGTTGCAAGTAATGGCATCATCAGTGATGGCCAATCTTTAAATAAGATTAGTTACGGCGAGTTAACAAAAGGGCAGCAGCTTCTGATTCCGATTGCGGATAACGTTACGGTTATCCCGGCATCTGACTGGAAGGTTGCAGGACAAACACACCTCAAAGTCAATGGCCGTTCTTTTATTTCGGGAAAGCATCAGTATGTTTCAGACATGAAACTACCCGGAATGCTGTACGGTAAGGTGCTGCGCCAGCCTTCTTACGAAGCAACAATCGTTAGTGTTGATCTTTCCAGGGCCCAGACTATGAGTGGTGTTGTTGTGGTACATGAGGGAAACTTTATTGGCGTAGCTGCACCCGATATTAAAACCGCAAACAAAGCCTTAGACTCTATTCAGATTGTATGGGATGAAAAGAAACAACAGCCTTCAACGTCGCAAATTTTTAAATACCTTTCCAATAACAGCAAAGCCGCCGGTGGCAGGGGCGGTAACACGAAAGGAAATGTGGAAGCCGACCTGGCATCTGCCGAATTAACACATAAGAGCAGCTTTCATATAAATTATATTGCGCATGTACCGCTTGAGCCACGAGCCGCCCTTGCCGAATGGACCGATAGCAAGCTTACCGTATGGACCGGCACGCAGCGTCCGTTTGGCGTTCAGGAAGACCTTGCTGAAACATTTAAGATTCCCAAAGAAAAAGTGCGGGTGATCATGCCCGATACAGGCTCAGGTTATGGCGGCAAGCATACAGGCGAAGCGGCCATTGAAGCCGCATATTTATCACGGGCAGCGAAAAAGCCGGTAAAGATTGTATGGACAAGAAAAGAAGAATTCACCTGGGCGTACTTTAGACCGGCCGGTGTTATTGATGTTAGCAGTGGTATTAAGAAAGATGGTACCATCACAGCCTGGAAATTCAACAATTACAATTCCGGTCCTTCGGGCCTGGATATTCAATACCGCACGCTTAGTCAGCAGATTGCCTTTCATCCTTCTGAAAGCCCTTTACAACAGGGATCTTACCGGGGACTGGCTTCTACTGCCAACGTCTTCGCCCGTGAAGCTCATATTACTGACCTCGCCTGCATGATCAACATGGATCAGTTAAAATTCCGGCTTAACAACCTGGAGGATGCCAGGCTTAAGGCAGTATTGCAGGCGGCAGCCAATACTTTCGGGTGGGATAAAAATAAAAAAACTAACGGTCATGGTTATGGCATTGGCTGTGGCTTTGAAAAAGGCGGCTATGTGGCTACCTGTGCAGAAGTGCAGGTGAACAATGACAAATCTGTAAAAGTGCTGAGGGTGGTACAGGCTTTTGAATGCGGAGCCATTGTAAATCCATTGCACCTGGAGAACCAGGTAATGGGATCGATCGTGCAGGGTTTGGGCGGTGCGTTGTTTGAAGAAATTGATTTTGCGGACGGTAAAATTCTTAACGCAAGTCTTTCTGCTTACAGGGTGCCTCGTTTTAAAGATGTACCAAAAATTGAGATTGTTTTGCTCGATCGCAAAGACCTCCCATCCGCCGGCGCCGGCGAAGCCGCTATCATTGGTATCGCGCCCGCGATACGCAATGCAATACTTGATGCCAGCGGAATTGCGCTTACGACGTTGCCTCTGGCGCCCAAGGGTGTGGTTGGTTGATGCGGGCAAAGTTATGGCGGTAAGTGAGGTTTTGAATTTATTGGGATCGACTTTCAAGTGTTAAGTTAGTGGTAAACATACGTACTTTCGCTAAGCTGCTACCTTTTAATACTTTGTATCATTATCGCACAAGCATGTTGCATAAGCGTACAGCAGAACAGCCTACGCATAAAAAGAAAACTGATTATCAATCTAATACAACTACGGCATTACAATGGTAACATCCTGCTGAGGTTCACGCCTTATCAAAAACGTCAGCAACCATGATCAAAAGCAATATTAAAATCGCCTGGCGCAGTCTAGTACGCAGCAAAGTATATAGCTCCATCAACATACTCGGACTTGCTACAGGACTGGCAAGTTTTATCATCATTCTTTTATACCTTAATTATGAGTTGAGCTATGATAAATGGGACCCCTCCCTGAAACGTGTTTCAAGAGTTTCGTTGATGGAAAACGGCGAGGTAAGAGAAACAACGCCCGGTATGCTTGCCTCTTTCTTAAGGCAGCAGTATCCAAATGCCGAAGCTGCTACCAACATACAGACCTCCGGTGATTATGAAGTGCTGTTGAC
>CAXTDO010000860.1:0-2822 GCA_964242315.1 uncultured Flavihumibacter sp. | reverse complement strand
GCCCATCTCCGGAGCCTTTTCTTCTTTTGGTTCAGTTTCCGGTTCATCATCTTCCATTCTAAATGGCTGAATTAAATATTTTGAATGATTCATAGTTAAATTCTTTTAATGTAAAATGTTCATGTTTGTATTCCGAATGTTAATCAATTAAGATAGTACAACAAACGGCTATTCCGGTTTTTTTATTTTTCTCGGGTTAATCAATAATACATCATCAACCATTCCATATTCCTTTGCTTCTTCCCCGGTAAACCATAAGTCACGATCGGAATCTTTTTCTACCTGTTTTATACTCTTTCCGGTGTGAAAGGCAGTTATCTCGTACAATTCTTTCTTCAATTTCCTGATTTCGTTAACGGTTATTTCGATATCGGTAGCCTGACCCCCGATTCCACCGCTGGGCTGGTGCATCATAACCCTTGAATGTTTGAGCGCAGTACGTTTGCCCTTTGTTCCTGCGCATAATAAAACCTGTCCCATAGAGGCGGCCATGCCTATGCAAATTGTTGAAACATCAGGAGTGATGTATTGCATGGTATCATAAACTCCCAGACCAGAGTAAACGCTGCCTCCGGGACTGTTAATATACATCTGGATATCCCTGGTACGATCGGTGCTTTCCAAAAAAAGTAATTGGGCTGTTACAATATTTGCTACTTCGTCATTGATGGGATAACCTAAAAATATAATGCGGTCCATCATAAGGCGGCTATATACATCCATAACCGCAACATTCATCGGACGCTCTTCTATTATATTAGGAGTAAGGTCATTAATCTGGTATTTTTTGTAACTATCAAGGGTATTGCTGGAAATACCCCGGTGCTTTACAGCATATTTATCAAATTCCTGCTGAGTATTCATAATTTTTTTCAGTTTAAGATTTATTCCTTTCAACCCATACAGATCAAAATGGATCAAATGAATTTAATGAGCAATTTTTATCATGAAAGTATGGGCTTGTCATTCAAATCTATGTCCAAAATTCTAAAGTGTCTAAAACCTGACAGACTAACATATTATATCCTCTCCACTTGGCGGATTACCTACAACAACTGTAATAAATGGCAATACATTTAAAAAAAGGCCGGTATTACAGCCGGCCATGAAAGGTTAAAGGTTTAAGTTAATGGTCATGTTCATGGTCAGTTTCATGTTCATGTTCATCGTCATGTTTGTGTTCCTGCAGCATTTTTTTAAAGTCTTCTTCACTGATAGCCACTTCAACGGGATGGACCTGTGTTTCAACCCATTTGAAAATTTTATCAACCTGCACCCGGTGATAGCTGTCTTCAACAAATTTCTTATCCTTCATCATCCTTTCAACATAATCATTTACCCAGGGCTGATCTATATTAATGTTACTGCCACCCATATAGCCGAGTAACTGGTTTTTTGCAAATTGACGAAGATCGTCAGGAGTTACATCTATATTATGCTCCACTATTAATTTGTCCGTAACCAATGTCCATTTTAGCTGGTTAACAAAGGCGGGATATTCAGCTTCCACTTCTTCAGGTGACTTTTGTTTGCCGGTTCCGGTAACCATCCATCTTTTAAGAAAGTCTTCGGGGAATTCTATGGGTGTACGCAACAATTCGTGGTATATCTGGTCGTGAAGCTGGTTGCGGCTTGAAGCCTCCCATTGACGCTGTATATCTTTCTTTATCTGTTCTCTAAATGCTTCTTCAGTAACAATTTCCTCGTCAGGGAAAACCTGTTTAAAAAATTCTTCGTTTAATGTTGCTTGTTCAAGTAAGGTTATTTCATTAATAGTCAATTTGTAAAATTTATCGGCATTATTTTCTTCTTCTAATGAAAGTAGAAGTTCTTTACCCACTTTTTCCTTAGCTTTTTGTTCAAAGGCACCAGACACAGAAAGTATTAAGGTATCGTCCTTTTTCATACCCATCAACTTATTCTGAATTTCGCCGGTAAAATCTTTTACCTGTAACGGAACTTCTTTACTCAAGCCATTCGCCCATACATTCCCTTCTGCATCACTTTCAATAAATGAGGTAATAATGTCATTTTCTACCGTTGTAACAGATTCCTGGTCAATCATGTTCCCCATACGATTCTTCAAAATTTCAATTTCGCTGTTAACAGTTTCATCCGGCACTTCAACTTTATAAAGAGTTAATGGAGCAGTAGCCAGGTTGGCAATTTCAAATTCCGGTTTTAATCCAACTTCAAATGCAAACTGATACTCGGAAGGTTGGTTCATATCCAGTTTTGAGGAGTCGTTGTCCGGTAAAGGCAGAGGCTGGGCAAAGATTTGAAGTTTCTCATTTGACATATAATCAGATAATCCCTTCTCTACGCTTTTGATCACTTCATCTGCAAACACAGAAGAGCCATACATCTTTTTAACCATTCCCACAGGAACCATTCCCTTACGAAATCCCGGTATGTTGGCCTTTTTACTGTAATCTTTTATTGCCTTCTGAAAAGATGGAAGGTAATCGTCTTGCTCTACTTTAACGACCAGTTTTTCGTTCAGCAAACCAATGTTTTCCCTTGTAACGGTAGCCATTTATTGTGTTTTAAAATGTTTATGATTCAATGAAGATGTATCCATAAGAATACATCCCTGTTTTTGGGGTGGCAAAGTTAATAGATTTGAGTGAAATATGGTTATTAGCTTTTGGGCTGTCAGCTTTCAGGTATGAGGTATGAGGAAAACCCCAAAGGGGTGACATTCTTACAAAGAGCCTCTCTCCTCCAGTAATGCCACCCCTTCAGGGTTCGCGTATAATAATTGATTAATTACTATAATCATGTCACGCCTTCTGGGTTTACCTCATACCGGAAAGCTGATA
>CAXTDO010000859.1:0-2846 GCA_964242315.1 uncultured Flavihumibacter sp. | reverse complement strand
GGATAGGAATGGTACTGAAAAACCCGCTTGACTTCACCTGTTTTATAAATTCAAGCCCGTTTACTACCGGGGTATATAAATCTGAAATAATGATGTCGGGAAGGTTGCCTTCCTGTAAATAACCAAGTGCGTCCAAGCCGTTGTTGAAGAGCGTTACCGAATATTTTCTTAAACAATGATTAAGGATATGTCGCATGGAGGCGTCGTCTTCAATTACAAGAACAGTATAAGTAAAACTCATTCAATCGGTTTTTCAGGTGTATAACTGGTTATCGCGACACTTTAGACTTATGTACGCTGTGTTTAATTATGAATAACAGTATTAACGTGTCTAGTAGTGTTTAATTGTGAAGATGTATTATGCAGTTTGCAAATCTGAATTTCCTACATTTAACTATGCAAAAATTTATTTTAGGCAGTTGCCTGCTTATCTGCAGTGCCTTTGTTCAACCCGCAAATCCTGATGCTATGCCGATACGGGTAATTTTTGATACGGATATGGGTCCGGATTATGATGATGCCGGAGCTATTACGCTATTGCATGCTTTTGCAGACAAGGGGGAGGCGAAAATTCTGGCAACAATCGCAAGCACCAGGTACCAGTCCGTGGCAGGAGTGCTGGATGTTTTTAACACTTACTTTAAAAGGCCAAATATACCTATAGGCGTTCCGAAAAACACGTCTGCATTGGATCTTCGCGATTTTCAGCATTGGACAGATACCTTACTCGCCAATTATCCGCATAAAATAAAATCGAATGACCAAGCACCCGACGCAGTTGCCTTATACAGGAAAATCCTGGCTTCCCAACCTGATCGAAGCGTTACCATTATAACGGTTGGCTTTCTTACCAACCTTGCAGCACTGTTCACGTCCGCTGCCGATCAGTATTCTCCGCTCACTGGCAAAGCCCTGATTTTAAAAAAGGTAAAGCAACTGGTTTGCATGGCAGGCAAATTTCCCGCCGGCAAAGAGTTTAATGTGGAAAAGGACGCTGCTGCTTCCAAACTTGTATTTGAAAACTGGAACACACCAATACTCTTCAGTGGTTTTGAAATTGGTACAGTCATCAAAACCGGATTGCCCCTGGTAAATAATGATAAAATTGTGCATAGCCCGGTTAAAGATGTATTCAGGATTTCTTTGCCTCAGTCGAAACAGGATAGCGCTGGAAGAATGAGCTGGGATGAAACCGCCGTGCTGATTGCCATAAGGGGATACAAAACGTGGTACCGGGTTCAGGAAGGAAAAATTAAAATAGCTCCCGACGGAAGCAATAGGTGGGATAACAACGGCAAAGGACAATTTTATTTAATTGAGAAAGAACCGCCGCTAGTGGTGCAGGGAATTATTGATACACTGATGATGCATGAACCCGGGAAGTAGGTGTGAGTCAAGTACGGGTATGAGGTACGACGAAATACTATATAAAGTAAAACCCCGAAGGGGTGACACATAGCGTCTTAAACATAAGGAATCATGTCACCCCTTCGGGGTTCTGTTTAACTATCATTTCATTTTTATAATCATGTCACCCCTATCGGGGTTAAATACAATTATAGAACTATCAATTTTTTCTACAATAAGACAAACAAGAGGAGCGTACTCACTTCCGCGTTTCCCCATCGTTTAAAAAAGCGTCATCAAAACGGTCTTTTCAATGAACGCACTTAAAACGTGTAAAAATTATTTGATTTTTATCAATTTTCTTCGCTACAAAACTTCTCTACATTTATATCATCGAATAGCTATTAAGATCAAAACGGAATTTTAATCCTACCCTTCAAATAACAGCAGTACTTATTATCTCAACTTAATAACTTATTGAATGAAATATTTATATTCATCCATCCTTATGGCTATGTTGCTTATTACCGGAAAACATGCCGCCTACGCCCAGGATTCCACCGCAGTATTAAGAATAGCTTCCTTCACGGATAAGTTATTTAAACAGATGAACGCAAAGTCGGCATCTATCAATAAGAAGCTATTGACTCAATCAGACAAATACCTTAATCGTATGGCAAGAACAGAACGAAAACTGTACAGGAAACTTGCACATACTGATTCTGTTGCAGCCAGCAGGATTTTTGAAGGCGCTGAAGATCAGTATTCGATTCTTCAACAAAGAATCAAAGATGAATCGGGTAAGGCATCAGGCTCGTCCGGACCTTACCTGCCACACCTCGATAGTATACAAACAGCCCTGAAATTTTTAGATGTTTCTAAAGGATTGTCTGATAATATTCCGCAAACAGATAAATTTTTTAAGCAGGCCATCAGCAACATAGATATACTCAAAGGAAAACTCACACAGGCCGATCAGATTAAACAATACATGCAGCAACGCAGGCAATTCCTGCAGAACCAACTGGCGCAATACGGCTTTGCAAAAGACCTTAGAAAGTTACAAAAGCAAGTGTACTATTACCAGGCGCAGTTGGAAGCTTATAAACAGGACCTTAATAACCCTGCCCGCCTGGAAGCAAGGGCTCTTGCAATGTTAAGAACGACTACCGTTTTCAAAAATTTCTTCAAAGAACATTCTCAGTTAGCCGCCTTGTTTCGGATACCTGAGGCCTCACCAGGAAATTCGATTGCAAATTTCGCAGGATTACAAACGCGTGAAACAGTTGAACAGCAATTATTGCAACGTTTTGGATCTTTACCGGACGTTCAACAAATGGCCGCGCTCCAAATCAACAATGGTCAATCACAGTTGAATGAGCTAAAGAGTAAGATCAGCAAATCATCTTCCCGGAACGGAGATACGGAAATGCCCGGCTTTAAGCCCAACAATCAAAAAACGAAGTCTTTCATAAAAAGACTCGAACTCGGAACTAACC
>CAXTDO010000858.1:0-2849 GCA_964242315.1 uncultured Flavihumibacter sp. | reverse complement strand
ACATATCCCAAAGGTCAGCGCTTTCAGGTAAGTGTTTTTCCAGCCATTTTTATTAAGAATAGTTATAAATGCCTCCCCCTCCGGAAAGGCCTGAACCGAATCATTCAAATATTGATAGGCCGCCTTATTTCTTGACACTATCTTACCAATAACGGGAGCAATTGTATTCATATAAAAACTATACAATCCTTTTAATGCCTTCCCCGGCTTTGAAAATTCCAGTACAACTAATTTCCCACCTGGTTTTAGCACCCGGTTCATTTCTTTAAGACCTTTATTAAGATTTTCATAATTACGAACTCCGAATGCCACTGTTATAGCATCAAAAGTATTATCGGGGAAGTTGATCGCTTCGCTGTCTCCGTGCAACAATTCAATCTGATCGCCTAGCTTAAGTTGAGCTATTTTTTGCCGTCCCAGATTTAACATACCTTCTGACAGGTCGATGCCCGTAATTTTTACCGGTTTCAGGTATTTGTAAAGCAGAATGGCTACATCGGCAGTTCCCGTAGCAACATCAAGCACTGTTTTAGGACGAATTTCGAGTAACTCGCGGATGGCCCGTTTTCGCCAATACACATCAATGCCGCCACTTAAAAAACGATTCATGAAATCGTATCTGAAAGCTATGCTATCGAACATACTGGCTACCTGCTGTTTTTTGGTAAGGCCTGAATCTTTAAAAGGAACAACAGTATCGTGAGGTAATTGATTTTCCATGCGGCTGCAAAGCTACACAGGAATTGTTTGAAAGTGTTACTTTAAGTTGTGCGTTGCTGTGAGAAGAAGTCATCCATCCACAAATTGTATCTTTACACGTGGCCTTGTTCATTTAACGAGGCGCCAATTTATGATTATAAAGTCAGCCACCTATTTAATAAGCAGTCCGGAATATACGCTTTGCCCACCGCCTGACCGGGCGGAATATGCCTTTATCGGGAGAAGTAACGTAGGCAAGTCATCCCTCATAAATATCCTTTGTAATAACCAGAAGCTGGCTAAAACCTCCAACTCACCCGGGAAAACAAAGCTCATTAATCATTTTGAGGTAGAGAGCATGGCTAAAACGGGCGATCCCGTTACAAAATGGTACCTGGCAGATCTTCCAGGATATGGCTTTGCAAAGGTTTCCATATCACAACGAAAAAAATGGGAAAAAATGATTGAAGATTATTTACGTAAGAGAGAGAATCTTGTAAACGTATTTATATTAATTGACGGCAGGCATCCGCCTCAGTCTATTGATATTGCGTTCGTAAATCAATTGGGAAAATGGGAGATACCCTTTAGCCTGGCTTTTACAAAAGCCGACAAAGAAACGCAGCTCGTGGTAAGCAGAAATGTTAAAGCTTTTTTGAATAAAATGCGTGAAACCTGGCAGTTCCTCCCACAACATTTTGTTACCAGCGCAGTAAAAAAACTTGGACGCGATAAGATTCTCCAATTTATTGAAGAATCGAATAAGGAATTCGAGAACCAGGGAGAGAGATAATTATTAATGATTAATTATTAACGGTTAGATACTGTATTAGAAACAGTTTTCGTTAATCATTATTCATTAATCATTAATCATTTAATTCACCGCCTTATTCGCGCAGCTGCTGCTGGCAAAAGCTTCGGGTTTTGCTTTAAAAGCAAAGCCCATCCCGAGGATATAGCCCATAGCTTCTTTGAGCGCGGCATTACTTTTAAACTGCGGATTGGTATTGATATCGGCATGAACTTCCATATCAACGTCATAAACGGTAAACAGGTCGCATAACTCATAAGCAATTTCAATACTCTTGGCTACTTCCAAAAGCATTCTCTCTTTGATACTGAATTGAACACGTGTTTTTTCATTGTGTATAAACATGAAGCCTCCGTGACCTTCCCGTAAAAAAACAATTACTGTTGCAAATTCTGTTTCAGCCCCCTTTACCTGAGAGTCTGTTCCGATACATACTTTTAATTTGAAACCATTGCCGGTTTCTCTCTTTATAGCTGCTTCCACCGCTTCCAAAATAGGAAGATCAATTGAATCGCCATTAAATTTTCTCCATAACATAAACAACGGGTTTTTCGAATTTACGAAAAAAACGAATTACCCGAAGCACTAAATGTATTATTGTTAGATTAAGCCTGCTGTTTAACAGGTAGTTAATATTGTCCGGTGCCCAATAAAACCAGGGTACAGGCTTCCTGTGTTTGTATCCCGTTCTTAAGAGCTAACTGATCTAATTCATCATTTTCTGCGCCCGGATTAAAGATGATGCGCTTGGGGTGTAGCGACAAAATATAATCATAGTACTGTTTCTGATTGGAAGCATTCATGTATAATGTTACAGTATCTACATCTTCTATTTTAGGTTGATCTGTATTGATATCAACATCTGCCACTTTACCCGTTCTTTTTCCAATACCAACAACAGGATGTTTAAGATTTCTAAGACGTTGAATAGCCAGATAACTATACCGGTTAGAATTGGGTGACGCACCCAATACAAGCGTTTTTTTTGAAGTTGTTGCCATCCTGTAATTTATGAATAATGAATATAAAGTGGTGAAAAAATGTTCTATGACCAATTTATTCTGTCATATATCCGAAACCGAATTAACCCGTTTTTTTAACCTGACATACCCCGCAGTTAATCCTCCCAGGCTTGATAAAAGCAGGTAAAGTGGCAGTACTATCACCCAGCATGCACAATCTTCCAGCCTGAAAAGAAATGTAACAAGAAAGAATACCAGAATAGCCAGCCAGGGCATGAATATCCGGTACGATGGTCTCGAAACGCTGTTAAGCGAAGATGCAGCAATCAATAGCAGGCCCTCTGCGAAAGGCAATAAGATCATAGCCAGTATAGAAG
>CAXTDO010000857.1:0-2854 GCA_964242315.1 uncultured Flavihumibacter sp. | reverse complement strand
ACCGGCCCAATACCACGATTATACCCCGGATATCCCTTTTCTTTTGCCTCCCCAACTGAAAGACAGTAAAGCGCAACTGATCAGCGTTGCCGGGTTAGAGAGCGGTACAGCGATTACGCCCCAGGAAATAAGCGTTGAAAATAGCAATAGCTGGCCCTTGAAAGTGGCGGCAATGCACGGAGAAATGCAAACAATAACTGCCCTAACCGGACGCTTCGGTAGTTTTGATTGCGAACCATATGAACAAGCGCCGCACACTGCAATTATTATACCCATTAAATTATCCGGGCACGAAGATCCATTTGGTTTTATAATTGCCGGGGTAAGTGCCTGCCGGGCGCTGGATCAGGATTACCTGAACTTTTACGGCCAGTTGGGCAATACCTATAATACAGCCGTTTCTAACGTTTATGCTTATGAGCAGGAACAAAGAAGGGCGGAAGCATTGGCAGAAATTGACCGGTCGAAAACGGCTTTTTTTAGCAATGTGAGCCACGAGTTCCGCACTCCGCTCACTTTGATGCTCGGCCCGCTGGAAGATCTGCTAAACCGGAACGATTTGAGTAATGAGATAAAAGAACCGGTAGAGGCCACCCACCGTAATGCATTACGGTTGTTAAAGCTGGTAAACAACCTGCTGGATTACAGCCGGGTTGAAGCCGGGCGTACCCAAGCAGCTTATGAACAAATTAACCTCGCCGAGTTAACTATTGACCTGGCCAGCAGTTTCCGTTCCATCATTGAAAAGGCTGGGATGGGACTGATAGTTGATTGTGAACCACTAAAGGGCCCTGTTTTTGTCGACCGGCAGATGTGGGAGAAGATAGTACTCAATTTGCTTTCTAACGCTTTTAAATACACACTGTCGGGCACGATAACGGTAAAGCTTAAGCAGGAGAAAGGGCAGGCCGTATTAGAGGTAACCGATACCGGCATTGGTATTCCTGAAAAGGAACTACCGCACATGTTCGAGCGGTTCCACCGGGTTGAAAACGCAGCCGGCCGAACGCATGAGGGTACCGGTATAGGCTTATCGCTGGTTCATGAGTTGGTACTTTTACATCATGGCAGCATCACTGTAAACAGCCTGGAAGGCCAGGGTACTACCTTTACGGTCGCTATCCCGATGGGCAAAGCCCACCTGCCGCAAGAGCATGTGTTGCTAACGGCCAACAATGCCGGTTCGTCGGCCCTTAAGGGGGCCTTTATACAGGAGGCATTTAGCCTGCTGCAGGAAAATATTAAGTTGGACGAAAACAAATCCGGGCAGATAACCGGGGATATCAGTAGCCACCGGGACCTGACATTAAGCAAGGATACCACCATATTAATTGTGGATGACAATGCAGATATGCGCGCTTACCTTAAACGATTGCTGGAACCGCTTTTTACTACTGTCACTGCTGTTAACGGCAGCGATGCATTGGATAAGATTAAGCAGCATACGCCTGATCTGGTGCTCAGCGATATGATGATGCCGGTGATGGATGGCAAGGCTATGTTAAAGGAGATCCGTAGTGGTAATATGCTGCGGCTACCTGTGATCTTTCTATCGGCACGTGCCGGCGAGGAGGCCAGGATAGACGGGCTGGAAGCCGGCGCAGATGATTACCTGGTAAAGCCTTTTTCGGCAGCGGAATTATTAACAAAGATAAGGGCGCAAATCAATATTGCTAAAGCGCGCGGGAAAGCCGAACAGCAACTGCGCGATCTGCTCACCAGGGCCCCGGTTGCCATTGCTATTTACAGGGGAAACGATCACCGCATTGAAATGGCCAATGACCGGATGCTCGAATACTGGGGGCGTAATGCGGAGCAAACCTTCGGGAAACTTTTATTTGATGCCATACCCGAATTGGACAATCAAGGTTTCAGGCAGATTATGGATGAGGTGTTCGAAACAGGCATACGTTTTATATCTGGTGAGATACCGGTTTACCTGTTGCGTAACGAAAAAACAGAAACGGTTTTTATGAACCTTACTGTTGAACCTTTACGAGATGAAAACGATCTAATAAACGGTATGATGGCCGTTGCTTCGGATATAACTGAACAAGTACTGGCACGCCTGGAACTGGAAAACGTAAGCGATACACTCCGCCTGGCTATGGAAGCTTCTCAGATGGGTTTCTGGCGGATAATCCTGGCTACAGATCTGCTGGAAGTATCGCCAAGGGCGAGAATTATACATGGCATACATCCGGACGAAGTGCTATCTTATGAGGCAACTTTAAGTGTTATTATACCCGAGCATCGCGAACGTTTTAAAAAGGCCATCGCTAAAGCTGTTGAAACCAAAGGGAGCTTCAGTGAAGATTACCAGATACAGCCTTTTGATGGCAGTAAACGCAAATGGCTAAACTCCACCGGTAAGGTAGAACTGAACGAGCAAGGCCAAATTGTTTCTGTGGTTGGCACGATACTGGACATTACCGAATCTAAAGAAGATGAGATGCGTAAAAATGATTTCATCGGGATGGTGAGCCATGAGTTGAAGACACCCCTTACCTCACTAAGTGGCTACGCCCAAATATTAAAAATGCACGCTGCCAAAAAAGAAGACGTTTTTGCAAAGGACAAGCTGGATAAAGTAAATGCCCAGGTCAAAAAAATGGCCGGGTTGGTCAATGGCTTTTTAAATATATCTCGCCTGGATTCGGGAAAGATCGCCTTAAAACCAACGCCGTTTGAATTAAACAGCCTGATCAGCGAGATGATTGATGATCACGTTTTTGACAGTAGCACATCTGAAGTTAAATTTAACCCCGCGGGTCCAATTAATGTGCAGGCAGACCGGGATAAGATAGGCTCAGTCTTATCAAACTTCTTAAGCAATGCCATAAAGTATTCCGAC
>CAXTDO010000856.1:0-2859 GCA_964242315.1 uncultured Flavihumibacter sp. | reverse complement strand
AATACCAGTTCGCCCGGTGTCCAGAATCTGACTGTATGCTCTGTACCTTCTCTATCAAAATAGTAACTTCTCGCAAATCCAGTTTCAACCAGATAAAGATTGATTTCAATTTGACCTGCTGCATGTATAACTTGTTTATTCCTATAAATTTCGTCATTCAGTAAATTTTCTAAAGCAACTTTAAAATTATCAGAAAAATGACCGGCACTATCAAGGAGTCGACTTACTGCTTTTTTTATCATTATTAATCTTTTTATCCTTTCAGAAAATTCTTGGAAAGAGTTTGAATGCCAAAATTAATGGACAAAAAATCCGAAGTTGAGACATGTGTCATATTATTAACTAATTGTTAAGGATTTGATATGATGTCCCATTTTTAGAAATAATCGAGACTTACATTTATCGCTTAAACTCATATGAAAATGAAAATAAGCTTTGAAAATGCCAGTTTTAAGGACTTCGAAAACATTCCAGATCAGGGTCTTTATACCACCGTAGATGAATTTCATGATTACTTAAATTTCTTAAGAAGAAATGGACACCTTAATTACAGGATCGAATCACTCTCACCCGTAGGTCCGGAAATGGACTTGCAGTTGCCCGGTGATGAGGGGGGCATCCGTGCTGTGTGTCTGGTGTCGAATGATTACCTTGGTTTCAGCCAACACCCTAAAATCAAAGCTGCAGTTATAGATGGCATCACCAGGTTTGGCACCGGCTCAGGTGCATCACCAGCTATTGGTGGGCATTTTATTTACCACAAAATGCTCGAAGAGAAAATTGCTCAATTCTATAATAAGAAAGAGACGATCCTTTACACGACCGGTTATACAGCGAACAGCGCAACACTCCAGTGTTTATTGCATAAGGAAGATTTAATTATTTTGGATATGGCGGTCCATGCCAGCGTTTATGAAGGCGCCCTGAATACGAATGTAAAGACTTTCCTTCATAATAACCTTAAAATGCTGGAACAGGTGCTTAAAAACGCCCAGGATAAATACCGTACAAAGATGGTTGTAATTGATGGTGTCTACAGCCAAGATGGAGATATTGCCCCAATTAGCGAAATTGCTGACCTGGCCCACAAATATGGCGCATACCTTGTTGTCGATGATGCACATGGCATCGGTGTTCTTGGAAAATCCGGCAGGGGAGTCATAGAGCTTGATGATTCCTTTGATAAGGTTGATATCATTACCGGTACTTTTAGTAAAGCATTGGGCAATATTGGAGGATATGTTTTAGGAGAGCCCAACCTCATTGAATACCTAAAGTATCAATCTAAACAGCATTTGTTTTCAACTACAGCGACACCGGCGATATTTGGGATCTTGCGTGCAATTGAATTGATTGATGAAGAACCTGAATGGCGAGCAAAATTATGGGCCAATATTAATTTTCTAAAGAATGGTTTGACTTCTGCCGGCTTCGACGTAGGCACCACCGCTTCAGCGGTAATCCCTGTAAAAATCGGCGACATTTCCAAGACCCTGGAAGCCGGAAGATTGCTACTGAAAGCCGGTCTTTACACGAACCCCATCATGTACCCGGCTGTATCTAAAAAGAACGCCCGCATTCGAATGAATGTTATGGCTACTCATACTTTTGAGCAACTGGACAGGGTACTGGAGGCTTTTATAGAGATCGATAAAAAATTATCTATTTCTCAGCAATAATTTTCCTCATATCTCATATGCCTTCATCATACTACCTTGTTCCAATGGTCTCTAATTAGCAATATGGAAAAACGACATCTATTTTATGAAAAACATTTCCGTTCACCTGCAGCAATTCGTAGTCGAGTCGCTACATCCGGAAACTTTGGCCGGACAGCAATTTTCTTCGAACGAACTTGAAAATAGGAAACAATTCGTCGACAAAGAAATTGATAAAATACACACTTACACGTTTAAATCTACATTATGGAGTCGTACAAGGAGAGATGATTACATAACCGGTATCATTATACAGATCACTGAGCTAAGTAATATTATAAATGAATATTTGTTCAAATATTCACGGATTTGGCATAACCATACTGAAGCAGCAGAGATTAGGCAAGGTTATGTGTCAACATGCCTTGCCTTTGAAAATCTTCTGGGGAATTTGACAATGCGATTCCCTGATATTGCCAAACACAGCAAATTTACGGATTACATGCTTAAGGCTGTAAAGGTTGAATTGAAATCCCTGCTTGCAAGTGTAAAAGCTCACCTGCAAAATCAACCCGTGGACAGTGAGCTAAACGCCGTTATCATTGATGGCTTGACACATCTTGTCAACCAGCGACCATTGCTGAAAGCTCACGATGCATATCTGCGGAAGCTTATGGCTGATATACCGAATAAAAATTTCAGTAATTCAGGCGCCTTAATTGATTACATGATCATTAATGATTTTAACATGCCGGAATTTTTTCTTTTTTGCGCGGACACCTGGTCGGCTCAGCTTACCACATTGGACGGTTTGTTACAGCAAAAAGAAATGTTGCTTAATGCTAAAAGCCACCTATTTGATCTTACGCTGTCAAGAGGGATGAAATTCCCTTTCACTAAGCAGCGTTTTTATAACGAACTCAATAAATTTTTATCCGAAAAATATTCACTGGTCAAAGAAAGGTTGAAGATCAGTCAGCAATATGAAACTAATGAAGACCTGAGGCCACGGGCAAAACGTGTCCTTATTAATCTGTCGGTTGCGCAGCTAGGTCTATTTATAAGGCTTCAGGTGGAAAAAGGAATTTTGGCTAAAGATCATATTGGTGAGTTGTTCGCTTTTTTTGCAAGAAACGTCTATACGCCAAACACAGATTTTATCTCTGCGGAGAGCCTTCAAAAAAAGTCCTCAGATGTAGAA
>CAXTDO010000855.1:0-2860 GCA_964242315.1 uncultured Flavihumibacter sp. | reverse complement strand
GATCAGGGTTATAAAAGGATCGCTCATATTTCAGGCCCTCAGCATATCAGGATATTTAATGACAGGTTGAAAGGTTATATGGGGGCGCTTCAGGCTAATAATATGCCCGTTCTGTACGATCATATTTACTACGGAAATGTATCCATTGAAGCAGGCAGAAAGGCCATCAGCCATTTTTTATCAATGCCTGATCCTCCTGATGCGGTTTTTGCAGTGGAAGATTTTACTGCACTGGGTGCACTTAAGGAACTTAAAGAAAAAAATTTAAAGATTCCTGAGGAGTTTGGTGTCATTGGTTTTGCCAACGAACTATTTGGCGAGCATATTACCCCAACGCTATCCACTATCGACCAGCAAACAGTGCTGATGGGACAGAAAGCCTTTAAACTGCTGATGCAATTGATAGACAAAAGTAACATCGTTCTTCAGAAGGTAGTGTTGGAGCCGGTAGCCATTTTTCGTAAGTCATCTGAGAAGAGCACACAGTCTGTATTCTAGACCTAAAAGGCTTTTAAAACCAGCGAAGCGGCGAGCTTCGCTAGGTTGAAACGCTTACAACTATTAATTTAATCCGGTATTCACATTCATTACAATTTAATACATATAATCATGACTACGATTGCCCTTTCTATGAAAAAAAATTTAATTACAATCATCTTCCTTTCAATTGTAATCTTCGCCGCCTGTAAAACACAAAAGGTAACAGGCACCACCAATGCAAAAAGTATCCGTACCCTTATAGTTGGCGGCGGCTCTTCGCATGACTTTAACCGTTGGTATAAACAGGCTGATGCCGAAACTCTTGCCAGAGATGGCTTTGCCACAGTTACCGACATCAGCAATCCCGATTCAATGAAGTATTACCTTCCCACTACGGATGTGCTTTATTTGTGTTTCAACCAGTCTATCAACAATCCGCAATCCCGCCAGGCAATTATAGATTTTGTTGCCTCCGGAAAGGGGCTGGTATTGGGACATGCCGCCCTGTGGTACAACTGGAAAGACTGGCCCGAATACAATGTGCAACTGGTAAGCGGTGGCACGCACGGCCATGACCGTTATGGAAGCTTTGAAGTAAATATCGTTAACAACTCGCACCCCGTTACAAGAGGCGTTAGTAAGAATTTTACTTTAAAAGATGAACTGTACCGTTATGAACCTGATCCTGCAGGTCCTGGCATAGAAGTGTTGGCAACAGCAAATGTTGCCGGTTCGGATAAAATATCTACCTCCGTATTTGTAGTGAAAAACAATAAAGCACGCATTGTAGGAATTGCTTTAGGACACGATGCAGCATCACACGATCTTCCCGAATACCAGGCATTGCTGAGGAACGCAGTAAAATGGGTTGCGGGGAAATAGGTGTCAGGTATGAGGTATGAGGTAAAAATAAAGCAATTCAATATCATTCAAAACCCCGAAGGGTGCCATGATTATAGCAAATAATAAAGATAAAACGCGAACCCTGAAGGGGTGACATGATCTTTCTGTTAAGACGCTATATGTCACTCCTTCGGGATTTTATTCAAACACTATTCCTTCAATGCTATAATCATGTCACCCCTTCCGGGTTAAAAAAATCAACTTTAAGCACGAGAACAAACAAATAAAAACTTACATCATGAGTCAAAAAATTACTGTGGTTATTGTAGGAATGGGATTCGGTAAAGAATTCATTCCGATATACCAGCGTCATCCTGATATTAAAGCGGTTGGCATCTGCACCCGTAACCAGGATACACTCGATGAACTTGCAGCAAAATTCAACCTTGACAAAAATCTCTGTTTTACTAATTTCGATGATGTTCCCGGTCGCAGTGACGTTGATGCCATACACATTGTTACGCCTGTGCCTGATCATGCAAGAATGGAACTGGCATCTCTCAATGCCGGTAAACACACCGCCTGCACTATCCCTATGGCTATGACTGTGGAGGACTGTACGGCAATAGTAGCTGCAAAAAGGAAATCAGGCAAAGTGTACATGATGATGGAGACCGCTTTGTATACACGCGAATTTTTATATGGACTAAACCTTGCAGAAACCGGACAGCTTGGGCGGATACAATTTGTAAGGGGTTCCCATATACAGGACATGAACATGGAGGGCTGGGGTGAATACTGGAAGGGATTTCCTCCGATGCTGAACGGCACGCACGCCATCTCTCCACTGTTACGCATTAATAATACGAAAGCGGCCACGGTGGTATGCCATGGGTCGGGACACCTGGATGAAAGTCTTGCCAAACGATATGGTTCTCCCTTCGCCGTGGAGACGGCGACATTTACATTGAAAAATTCCGATGTTATTGCAGAAGCTACCCGCTCCATGTTTGAAGTAGTAAGACAGTACAGGGAAAGCTATGATGTGTACGGCACAAAAATGTCTTTCGAGTGGGAACAGTTGCAGGATGAGGAGCATGCAATCTTTGAAGGCGGAGAAAACGCAAGGCGCATAGGCGTACCCGATACCGACCATCTGCTAATCGAAGAGATCGCCCATTTTACAAAAAGAGAAAAGATAGACGATCCAAATCATGTTTCATTCCTTCAGGGTGCCGGGCATGGCGGCTCGCATCCTCACCTGGTTCAGGAGTTTGTTGCCGCAATTGTTGAGAACAGGAATTCGGCAGTGGATGCCGACGTTGCTGCAAACTACACCTGTGCAGGCATATGCGCACATGAATCAGCAATGCAGGGAGGCAAACGGATAAGCATACCCGATTTTGAAATTTAAACACAGCGAAATTCTGAACCGTTGATGGAAATGATTAAGGGGTTATTATGATGTTCTCCTCATGTTCATCCCTTAATCATTTCCATCAACGGTTCAGAATTTCGCTGCAATACAGGCTAGGTC
>CAXTDO010000854.1:0-2862 GCA_964242315.1 uncultured Flavihumibacter sp. | reverse complement strand
GCTATATATTTCCACCGGTGAAGCTGGAGGTTTGGGGAGGAATGAATAAAGAGGCATTGAAATCGTTTGGCGTTATCAAACCGGAGGTGCCCGTTAAACACATGCCGAATGGGATGTTGCAGGAGAAAGTTCTTTTCGCAGGTAGTTCCGTTAAAGTGCTAAAGATAATGGTAAACCGTTTGGAGAAGCTCCCAGAGTGGCATGCAGGTAAAGGACAGCCTGCCTGGGTGTTTGTTAGTGAAATAGTGGTTGACTGACATGATTTGTTGAATCTTACTAATCTCTTATCATGAAAATTCACATGAAACTTTTGCTCACCAGCAAAACATATTTATCTTCGAATCACATTTAAATTAATTCCTTCATGGATGATCTTCAGATAAAAAAGCAATCAAAAAAATACGATGCGGTTATTGTGGGTTCGGGAGCTGGAGGTGGCATGGCTGCCTATGTGTTAGCCCATGCCGGATTAAAAGTTTGTTTAATTGAAGCCGGACCGATGTATGATCCTGCTATCAATTCAGCGCAGTTAAAAAATGCCTGGGACTCGCCCAGAAGAGGCGCCAGTACCAAGTTCAGGCCCTTTGGCGATTTCGATGGCTGTTACTGGGGATGGCAAATTGATGGCGAACCCTATACTCAAAGTCCCGGCACTAAATGGGAATGGTGGCGCGCCAGGATGCTGGGTGGAAGAACCAACCACTGGGGCCGTATATCATTGCGATTTGGTCCGAACGACTTCAAAAGAAGAAGCATAGACGGATTAGGTGACGATTGGCCGATTGGTTACGAAGACATAAAGCCCTATTATGATAAGATAGACAAGCTGATTGGTGTGTTTGGAACCAATGAAGGTTTGTATAACGATCCGGATGGCATTTTCCTTCCGCCCCCCAAGCCGCGGCTTCATGAGCTTTTTATAAAAAAATCAGCTACGGGAATGGGTATCCCGGTAATTCCTTCCAGGCTCTCCATCCTTACCAAACCTGTTAATAAAGAACGCGGCTCCTGCTTCTACTGTGCTCAATGCGGACGCAGTTGCAAAGTGTATGCAGATTTTTCTTCCTCATCGGTGCTGGTAAAACCGGCGATGGCAACCGGTAATGTAGACGTGATTCCCAACGCAATGGCAAGAGAAGTGTTGACCAACAATGAAGGACTTGCAACGGGTATCTCCTACGTTAACAAAGACGATATGCAAGAATACCAGGTTAGTGGCAGAACCATCATACTTGCGGCAAGTGCCTGTGAATCTGCCCGTTTGATGCTGAACTCAAAGTCAACAAAACATCCCAACGGAATTGCAAACGGTAGTGGTGTAGTAGGAAAATATTTACATGATTCCACCGGTGCCGACATGGGCGGAATTATACCGGCGCTTTTCGACAGAAAACGTTACAACGAAGACGGAGTAGGGGGCATGCACGTGTACACGCCCTGGTGGCTGGATAACAAAAAAAATAAGCTTGATTTTCCACGTGGTTATCATATTGAATATGGCGGCGGTTTTGGCCAGCCTTTATATGGCTTCAACTGGGGAATTGAAAACCTGAACGGAGCATACAAAGTAAAAGGCGTTCAAAAAGAAGCAGGCGGTTATGGCGCTTCATTGAAAGAGGATTACCGTTATTTCTTTGGCGCTCACGTAGGCATGGCAGGCCGTGGTGAGGGTATTGCAAGAGAAGACAGCTACTGCGAGATAGACCCGTCTGTAGTGGATAAGTTTGGTATTCCTGTTTTACGGTTTCATACCACCTGGGCAGATTATGAGATCAACCAGGCCAAACACATGAAGGAAACTTTTAAAGAAATTTTGCATAATATGGGCGCCGTTGTTACCTGGGGTGGAGATGCTACAAAAGAAAATAATTATGGTTTGCACGCCCCCGGCAATATTATCCATGAAGCCGGAACGGTGAGAATGGGCAATGATGCGAAGAAGGCGCCACTAAATAAATACAGCCAGGCTCATGAAGTCAAGAATCTGTTCTGCGTAGATGGCGGGCAATTTGTATCTCAGGCAGATAAAAATATCACCTGGACCATCCTGGCGCTTTCGATGCGTGCTTCTGAATACATTGTTGATGAAATGAAGAAACAAAATATTTAAGCTGCCAGTTCTCAGGTATGAGGTTTGAGGTATGGGGTAAGAAGACATAATGTAAGCAACACCGAAAATGAAACGGGCTTTCATATTGCCGCATGTCTTATACCTGGTAGCTGACAGTTGAAAGCAAAATAATTAAACCGTTTAAAATCATACCACCATGGACAGGAGGAAATCAATAAAAGCTATTGCACTGGGAACTTTATCAGGCAGTATTTTAATCGACGCCTGTAAGAATACGGAAGACAAAAAAGTAGTCCCAAAAACAGGCACCGGCGATAATGCTGCTAATGCAGACAGGATGAAGGAAGAGGTGCTTGTGAATGATAAAATTTTAAACGGTGATAAGTTTTTTACCGCCGATGAAATGGCCACGATCACCATCCTCGGTGATATCATCATACCAAAAGATGCAGTGAGCGGCAGCGCTTCCGATGCAAAAGTTCCAGACTTTATAGAGTTCATAGTTAAAGACACGCCGGACCAGCAAACGCCCATGCGCGGCGGCCTCCGCTGGCTGAACATACAATGCCTTAAACGTTATGAAAAAGCTTTTAAGGATTGCACTGAAAAACAGCAAATGGAAATGGTGGATGATATCGCCTGGCCCAAAAAGGTAAAGCCCGGAATGGCGCCTGGTGTGGCATTCTTCAGCCTGGTGCGTAATTTAACAGCTACCGGTTTCTACACCTCCGAGATAGGAACAAAAGATGTAGGTTACATGGGCAACACGCCTAACCAATGGAATGGTGTAC
>CAXTDO010000853.1:0-2865 GCA_964242315.1 uncultured Flavihumibacter sp. | reverse complement strand
TTTTCCATAAGACATGCTTTGCGAACCATCTTCCGGGCCATCATCCTGTAACCATTTGGCCATTTTTAATACGCCGGGGTCCTGCTTTTCCAGGCCGGCATAGCCTATAAGATTGGAAGCGGAAGCGGAGGTAAGGTAATGCCCTAACTCAGTAAGCTCCAGTTTGCTTTCCGCGTTGTATTGCAACATCCCCATGGCACTTAATGCCGGAAATAGTACCATTGCGGGCCTTTCTCTTAAAAACAAACGTTCCTGCAATTCATGCAGGGAGAACGGTCCGTGGATCATTTCTTCAAAAACATTCAAATGATGAACAGCCGCCACCAATAGTTGCGAGCTTGCTTTAGCACGTAAATGTCTTGTAATAGGTGCGAGGTCTAACCGGGTATCAATCATCTTTCTTTTCTTTTGATTAGGCGTTCAAAACTAACGAATTTGTAAATTCAATGGTCAGGTATTGATGACTCACTAACTTACACTGCATGTCAATTGTTTTTAACCGCAGAGGAGGAAACGCAGAGGGTACAGAGGAAACCCTCTGTGCCCTCTGCGTTTCCTCCTCTGCGGTTAAACCTCTTTCACTTAAAGTTGCTTGTCTTCTGAAACAAGGTTTTTATTTATCTTTCCTCTGTTAACTTTAAAGCAATTGTTATCTAAAACAATCCATCATGAAAAAAATATTTTTCCTATGCTGCTTTATTTATTCCAAAGAAGTAATAGCACAGCAGGCGCCCGCGCAAATTCCCGTGCGCCCTGCAACAGGCGTATATCCGTCTACACAACCGGATGATAATACCGGGTTTGTGCCCATATTCGATGGTAAAACGCTTAAAGACTGGGATGGCGATACTAACTTCTGGCGGGCCGAAAATGGTGAGATTGTGGGTGAAACGACAACGGAGAAAGTGGTAAAAGTCAACAACTTTCTTATTTGGCGTGGAGGGAAAGTAAAGGACTTTGAACTCAAAGCGGAATTTAAAATCAATGGTACCAACAGCGGCATCCAATACAGAAGCATTGAATTGCCTGATATAGGAAAGTGGGTGCTGAAGGGCGATCAGGCAGATATTGAATTCGCCAACGGTTATACCGGCAACATTCATGAAGAGCGTGGCAGAACAGGACATGTTGTGTTATCAAGGCGTGGCGAGGTTACCAGGGTTAGCGACGGACCAAAATTTAAAACTCTGGCTACAATAGGAGACGCCACTTTATTAAAAGGAGTAATTAATATAAATGGCTGGAACAATTATCACATCATTGCACGCGGACCGGTAATTATGCAGATCATTAACGGTCAACTGATGAGCGTGGTGATAGACGAGGATACAAAGAACTTTGTACCCGAAGGCCTGATTGGTTTTCAGATGCACGTGGGCCCGCCCTTTAAAGTGCAATACCGTAATATTCTTTACAAAAAATTATAAAGGATCTCACTACTTATTCCGAAGAAAATGTTCAATTTTCAATGAACAACTTTCAGTATTTAATCAAGCTTTTGAGTATTATCTGATACGAACTATTGAAAATTGATTATTGAAAATTGATTATTGAACATTATTTAAATTCAAGCGCTCTTATCTTAATGACACTGGCTTAAAGGCACAGCACTTGTAACTCAAATAAACACAATTATTGTTATCAATATATTCACCCCTCATTTGAAATAAAAGACGACCTTTGTTAACCACAAAAAATTTTTAGGAAAATATGGCTAAATCACAGGAAACCTTTGGTAAAAAGGAAAAACAAAAGAAAAAATTAAAAGACAGGCAGGAAAAGAAGGAAAAAATGGATGAGCGTAAACTCAACGCTAAAAAAGGCAAGACGCTGGATGAAATGATGGCGTACATCGATGAGAATGGCAACTTTACAAACACGCCTCCCGACCCAAGGAGGAAAAAAGTGTTCAATTCAAAAGACATGGAAATCGGCGTTCCTAAACAGGAAGCCCGGGCACAGGTTGACGCAGTTCGAACCGGTGTGATCACTTTCTTCAACCAGGACAAAGGATTTGGATTTATCAAAGACATGCAAACACAGGAAAGTGTTTTCGTTCACGTAAACCAGCTATCCGAAGCGGTGAAAGAAAATGACAAGCTGACTTATGAAGTTGAGATGGGTCACAAAGGTCCCAGTGCTATTAATGTTAAAAAGATAAAATAATCCGGTGGTTGATTACTACCGGTTACCTTAATCCTGATAGGCTAGTCCTATCGGGAATTATATCTTTATTCGTGTTACACAGACGCATGGGTAAATTCTTCCCTGAGCCGTTTTGCGACAATCTTTTCTTCTCCCGGCTTCATCATCCATACGGTGATGTTGATGGCATTCTTTCCTTTTAATGTTTCTGCAATAACAGGATCAATAGAATCCGATCCGGCCTGGTTCGCGTAAAGAGGAAGACCTTCGAAACCCGCTTCAATAGAGGGGTTGCCATTACGCAGGTTTTCCCTTAACGCCTTCCCGGTTAATTTTATTATTTCCGGATCCCAGGCAATTTTCAGGGTAGGAGTTATATTACCTAATTGAGGAATGGTAACACTTGTAGTAATTCCCTTTATATTCTTTACAGCATTTTCAATAGATGCCACACCTGCTTCCCAGCTTTTCCATTCTTTGTCGTGGTCTGTAGCAAGATATTTCTCAAGCGCTACATACATTCCCAGTATTTCTTCTTTATTAACCTTATGGCCACGGGCTATGTTAAAACCTCTTGGTGGTGCATTCAGCCGTGCGGCATCAACAATATGTTTTTTGCCCATCAGCAATCCGGCGCTTTGAGGGCCCCGGATAGCTTTGCCACCCGACACACATACAAAGTCAAAACCCATATCATTAAATTTCCACAGGTTTGATACC
>CAXTDO010000852.1:1018-2868 GCA_964242315.1 uncultured Flavihumibacter sp. | reverse complement strand
ATGCTGACCGGGAACTTGCCTATGCCTATCTTAAAACAAACAATTTAGATAAGGCATTAGAGCATGCTTTGTTAGAATATAACCGCCGGCCTGATAATATCGATGTTAATGAAACCGTTGCCTGGGTGTATTATAAAAAAGGCGATTATGCAAAGGCGTTACCCTATATAAACACCGCCTTAAAAACCCACTGTAAGAATCCCACGTTGCTATGCAGGGCAGGATTAATCTACGCCAGAGCGGGTCAAAAAGATATTGCCAAAAATACTTTGCAGGAAGCGCTTAGGAACAATCCAAATATTTCCCGATCTTTAAAAGTGGAAAGTACGAGAGTTTTGATAGAGCTATAGGCCACAAAGACATGAAGGCACAGAGTAGCACTAAGAAATCTCTTCGTGTCACTTTGTGTCTTCGTGTCTTTTTGGCCTAAAAATCATGATTAATAATGTATCACTTGTGACATCAGAAATTAAAAACCGGCTGCTGCCCTTTACTTTATTGTTGGTATTAATTCTGCCATGGGATGGCGTATCTGCTCATACAATCAACTACGCGTTGGAAAAAGCTCCGTTAAATCATGTAATCTGGTATTACTTTAAATTAGGGGTTAGCCACATTGTCCCGGCGGGCAGTGATCACATCCTGTTTGTTGTTGGGCTGTGTCTTTTAAGCACTAAAATAAAAACAATCCTTTGGCAAGCCACAGCCTTTACGGTAGCTCATTCTATAACCCTTGCGCTTAGTATGAAGAGCATTATCATTGCGCCCAGTGCCATTGTTGAGCCGATTATTGCCTTATCGATCTTATTTGTTGCCGTGGAAAATATTTTGTTAAATGAGTTAAAACCCTGGCGTATATTGGTGGTATTTATGTTCGGACTGATACATGGTATGGGATTCGCCAGTGCACTAAACGACATAGGTTTACCGCGCAATAAGTTTTATACTTCTATTTTATCTTTCAATGCCGGAGTTGAAACAGGACAAATAATTATTATTCTCGGCGTGTTTTTGTTTATCATCATTCCCTTTGGAAAGCAGGTCTGGTATAAGAAGTTTATCGTGTATCCGTTATCGGTAATAATCGCGTTGATAGCGGCTTACTGGACTGTGGAGCGTGTGTTTGGTTAATTGTTAAAACCTATAAGGTTTTTAAAACCTTATAGGTTTGATAGCCAGGGCAGGCTAGTGCGGAAGAGGAGATTCGAACTCCCACGCCAGTTACGGCGCTACCACCTCAAAGTAGTGCGTCTACCAATTTCGCCACCTCCGCAGTTAATGGAATTGTAAATGTAAAAGGTTTTTCAATATCAAGTTACTTTCGTAGTATAATTCTGAATGTTGTACCCCTTCCCAGCTCTGATTGTTTTACAAAAAGTGCTCCCTTATGGTATTGTTCAATAATACGCCTGGAAAGACTTAACCCTAAACCCCAGCCACGTTTTTTTGTGGTGAAGCCAGGCTTAAAAATACTTCCAAGATTACCGGAACTGATGCCCTTACCCGTATCTTTTACATCGATAAATATTTCTTCGGGCAATTCTCTGATGGTTACCGAAATCTCACCCTTACCCTCCATGGCGTCTAATGCGTTTTTTAACAGATTCTCTATCACCCAGTCGAAAAGCGGCGCCGATATCCTGGCTGAAATTTTATTTGCTTCGCCTGTATCAATGCTAAATAATACTTTCCCGGGAGCTCGTTTTTTAATGTATTCCACCATTCGTTCTATCTGATCTACAATGTCGGTAGCTTCCAACTGGGGAATACTGCCGATCTTGCCGAAACGGTCTGATACTAATTTTAAACGGTCCACATCTTTTTTTAACTCCTTTGTTATTGACTGGTTG
>CAXTDO010000852.1:0-1008 GCA_964242315.1 uncultured Flavihumibacter sp. | reverse complement strand
GGTTGATGTTTTCTTCCTTAAGCATCTCTACCCAGCCTTCCAGTGAAGAAATGGGAGTACCTAACTGATGCGCTGTTTCTTTTGCCATGCCTGCCCATACCTGGTTCTGTGTTGCCTGGTTACGTGTAGTGATAGATATAATTGTTATGATGATAAATAGTGCAACAACCAGTAACTGTACCAAAGGAAAATACCTGACTTCATTCAGCAGCTTTGTATTTCCATAAAAGTATTTATTGGCGATGTACGGTGTATCATTCAACACCAGTACGTAAGGACGGTGAGCAGAACGGAACTCCGATAATTTTTCTTTGAGGTAGTTGGAATCCTGTGCAGCTTTTATAGTATCTAAGTTTATAAAACTTACAATACTGTCTTTTTCATTGGTCTCTATGATCGGTATTGAAGTTTGCTCATTTCGTATCATGTTCGGAAGTGTAAAGCTGATACCGGGGTTGTCTACGATAGCTTTGGTAGCCGCAATCCATTGATCTACTTTCTGTCTTTCTTCACGGTTTATTTTTTTTGCCAGGTATTGCGAATATATGATTGTGCCGCTTACAATAGCTATTGCCAAAAGAGCCAATGCAGTTCGCCAGCTTAACAATGATGAAATCATGCTACTAAATTAAATAAGCTATGGTTTGAAACCTTATTTTTGAAAACTAATTAAGAACCCCCTTACAATTTGAACCCTAAAGTAGCAGTTGTAATATTGAACTGGAATGGTCGTCACTACCTGGAAAAGTTTCTTCCGTCGGTGATGGCTGCCACCTACTCCAACTTCGATGTTATAATGGCTGATAATAATTCCACAGACGATTCTGTTGATTTTGTAAGCAGGCAATATCCAGAAGTGGTTATAATTAAATTGTCGCAAAATTTTGGTTTTGCCAAAGGATACAACGAGGCAATGAAGCAGGTAGATGCAGCTTATTACGTGCTGCTTAATTCGGATGTTGAAGTGATACCAGGCTGGATAGAGCCGGTGATTAAACTGATGGAAAA
>CAXTDO010000851.1:887-2895 GCA_964242315.1 uncultured Flavihumibacter sp. | reverse complement strand
GAAAAGAAATAAAAAACTTTTATGCATAATCGAAATTAATATAGTTGATTGTGTGATGTCGAATCTTAAAGTTTCCAAAAGAGGGAACGACCTGTGAGGTTTCCAAAAACCTCACAGGTCGTTCCCTCTTTTTACTGCCCCACCAAAAACACTGCATTACAGAACAACAGCTTTCCTGTTTCCCAAAAATTTCTGAACATTACTTCATCGGCGAGGTAAACAATACCTCCTCTGCCCATTTCCTGTACACCGAATAAAAGTCCGTCTTTCAGTTTTTCCTGGGCTTTGCTGCCGAGGAAGCCACTGATATAATTATCTTTTTTTATAACTCCAACGTTCCAGCCACCTTCTTTTATAAAGTCATACACTATGTTGTCCTGTTTAAGGGTAAAATAAAAATCAGGATATCCGAAAGCCAGGGGATGTGTGTTATCAAGCTGCACTTTATAAATGGTTCCGGAATTGACGGTTAACAAATCTTCCTTTGTTTTGTTGCCATATTGTTTTACGATGCCATAAGAAGCCGAATCTTCAGCGGATTCTTTTTTCTTTTTGTCAGGTTCGGTTTTGCTTTTTAATCCCCAGTCGGCGGCGGCCAATTGCTCTACGGCGCCTTGAAGTGCGATCAATTTGCCTCCCTGGCGAACCCATGATTTTAACTGATCGTTTATGGGTTTTTCATCCAGGAAGCGATACCTCATCGCATCAGGCATAATGAGTGTATTGTATTGACGCAGATCGGCTCTTGCCATATCCGCCTGGTTAATCAGCGTAACAGGATAATCCAGTTCCTTTTCAAAGAAAAACCACAAAGAGCCTGCAGCGTTTGCATCGGTTCCTTCACCTGTGATCAGCGCAATTTTAGGCGTCTGAATCAGATGAACCCTGTTGCTGCCCAGGTCTCCGCCTTTATCGACGAAGCCGGTTGTAACGGGATCAATTTTATAGTGGTAATCTTTTTTCTGATAAGCTGCCTCGTATATTTTGTCGTAAAGCTTGTCTGCGAATTTTGCATTGGCGGTTTTAGTTACCACGAGCGTGCCCGCGTCATAGTCTTTTCCACCTACTGTGAAAGGCTGATCTTCATAACGTACGCGTACACCTGCTTTGAGCAACCTGGCCAGTACCCGTGCTGAGGAGAAATTTTTCCAGGGAATGATGTACGCATACGCATTCCTGAGTTCCGGCTTTGGAGCGGCAGAATCATAAACATCCTGGTTCACCGGTGCTGAAGGAACGATCTTATCCCTGATGGCATAAGCTTCCAGACCCAAAGCATAAGGAAGTGCCCAGGCAGTAATATCGTAAGGCCGTGACACTACTTCGGGCTGCTTAGTCTTTGGTTCAAACAATACTTTTAACATCACCGACCCTGGCTGATAAGCGCTGATGATGATGTCCTGTTTCTCAACGGCAACCGCTTCTTCCTTGCCGGTGTTGTAGTTGAAGCCTTTATAATTACCGGCTGCACCAGCGGCTCCATAGCTGATGCCGTTATTATCCAGGTACTTCTTCAATACTGCTTCAAGGTCGGCGCTGGTAGAGCGACGCTTTACCAGGTATGTTTTGTACTCCCCTACTGACGTGGATACTGCATCGTTATAAAACTTATGAAATTCTTTTACCAGTCTTGCAGCATTCTGAGAAGCTGTTTCAATAGTGGAGAGGCCGGTGGTGTAATGATGCGTTACACGGTCCACCAGGGTAAGCGTATCCCCATCGGCGTTCAGAACACCCAGTCCGCCTGCACCGCCGCCGCCCTGTTCAAAGGTCATCCCGATAGCGCCATGGTAGGTTGGATAGGTATCTCCATAACCCGGATAAAACAGATCGTAGCCGCCACCTTTTGTAAAATACAGCCAACCGTTCTGATCAAAATACTTAGCATTGTTTTTACCGATCATCAGTTGAAAATCTTTTTGCCAGTCGGTGATTACTTCATGGTAAGGCTTCTGTGCGGGTGCGAAAAAGTATGGGGAATTCACACCCATTTCATGAAAGTCAACAT
>CAXTDO010000851.1:0-877 GCA_964242315.1 uncultured Flavihumibacter sp. | reverse complement strand
GTCAACATGCACCTGTGGCAGCCATTGATTGTATTTTTTTAGGCGCTGCTGAGATTCCAGTTGGGTTTGCCAGGCCCAGTCCCGGTTGAGGTCAAAATTATAATGATTGGTTCTGCCGCCGGGCCAGGGTTCGCGATGTTCCCTTGACTGCAGGTCAGGATTATACCGGGTTCCTACCATGGAATTATACCAGTTCACATAACGGTCACGGCCATCCGGATTAACGCATGGGTCAATAATTACAACGGTATTTTTAAGCCATTCTTTTGTTTTTGTGTTTGTGGGATCAATCAGCGCAAACAATGTAAGCATGGCGGCTTCAGAGGAAGATGTTTCGTTGCCATGCACATTGTAACTGAGCCAAACGATAGCCGGTGTATTTTCATTAGCTGCCATTTTATCTAAGGAAAGGTTTGCCAGTCGCATGTTATTTTTACGGATAGCTTCAAGATTAGCGCTGTTTTCCGCATTTCCTACATAGCACAACATCAGCGGCCTTCCTTCATTGGTGAGGCCATATTGTTCTACCTTAACCGTAGCGGGAGATTGCTGGGTCACGTAGTTAAAGTAATTGACGATCTTCCAGTGTGGGGTAAACCTGGTACCCGGCTTATAGCCTAAAAATTGTTCCGGTGATTGTAGCTGCGAGAACACAGGGCTTCCTAAAATACAGATGAAGAGTACGAAGTAAAATTTTCTCATTTTTTTCTAAAGACTTTCAGCGAATGTAAGAAACAAAAGAAAGCACCCATTATCGGGTGCTGCTTTCTGTGTTATATAATTAATCCACATGCCTCAATTTTTTAACCACGGAGGAAGAGCCGAGGTAGCACGGAGGTTCACGGAGGAGCCTTTTCCGTGGACCTCCGTGCTACCT
>CAXTDO010000850.1:0-2896 GCA_964242315.1 uncultured Flavihumibacter sp. | reverse complement strand
ACCATCACGTTTATGCCCTCTCACTGGTAAATCGTAACACAAAAATCTTCCGCATTAATTTCCCGGGAACTACCACAGCCGATCCTACCTATAACTTTATCCCTATCAACTTCCAGGGAATTTCAAACCGGGTTGGTTATGATTTTAAACAAAAATACCTGGTGGAATTCAATCTTGGCTACAACGGTACGGACCGGTTTCAGGGTGCTAAGCGATATGGTTATTTTCCGGCGATTTCCGCCGGATGGAATCTGGCGGAAGAACCCTTCTTTAAAAAGGCTGTTCCAGCAGTCAATCTGCTGAAATTTAAAGGTTCCTACGGCATTGTTGGCTCCGACGATGTGGGTAATAATTTCGGTTATGTTTATATTCAAAATTTCTTCTACCAAACTACCGGTTATAATAGTAGCAGTCCGGGTTTACAAGACTTCCCAAGCTTACGAATTACACAGGCGAACTTTGGTACTTCCTCCACACCATATACCAATATTCAGGAGCCGGCGCTACCGAATGACGTAAACTGGGAAAAAGTGAAAAAGGCGAACGTAGGCGTTGATTTTGCCTTATTCAGCAATAAAGTTTCCGGTACTGTTGAGTTTTTCAGGGATAACCGATACGATATATTAACAAAAAGAGGAACGGTTTCTCAAGTGTTAGGTGTCGGGCTTCCTCCCGTGAATATAGGCAAAGTGAAAAATGACGGGTATGACATGGAGATTACTTACCGCAATAAGATCGGTAAAAAGTTTAACTATTCAATCAGAGGAACTTACTCATACGCAAATAATACCCGGGTATTTATAGACGAAGCTCCTCCCATTCAGGCTTATCAGGCTTCAACCGGCAGAAGTATAGGCGACCCGCTTTTATACAAATGGACGGGAACGTTTTATAAAGATGCTGAAGATATTTCCAAAAGCCCCATGGTGACGCTGGCTGGTGTTCCCGCTGTTCATGCCGGCGATTTAAAATATGCCGACATGAATGGCGACGGTGTAATTAATGAATTCGATCAGGGATTTTTTGGTAGCCCCAATCTTCCGAGAGTGAATTACGGTATGCAACTGCAACTGGGTTACGGCCAGCTTCGGTTTAGTGTAGCTTTCCAAGGCACCGGGGATTTTAGCATCCGGGGTACAGAAGAATCAATAAGAGCGTTTTCTGCCAACCTAACAAAAGTGCATGCGGCCGCCTGGACACCCGAACTTGGAAACAATGCGAAATATCCTGTGCTTACCTATCAAAGAAGTATTAGTGACCCTGGCGTAAACTCAACGTTCTGGGCCCGGTCCGGAAAATACCTTCGCCTTAGATCAGCTGATGTTTCCTATACACTTCCGCAGCGTTGGATATCAAAGCTTGGTTTAAACGATATCCGGGTATATGCAAATGGCAACAACCTTTTTACCTGGTCCAAGCTGTTTGATCTTTATGCGTTGGACCCGGAAGCGAACTCCGGTACCGACAGAAATATCTACCCTCCGCAACGGGTGTTTAATGTGGGTTTCAACATTACCTTTTAATTGATAATAATTGTAAAATGAAAAAAATATTTTTGATAGGTGCTCTTGTAATAATCGGGATGTTATCGTGTAAAAAACAGTCGTTCCTGGATGACAAAACGAGTAGCATTATTGACCTGAATGCTGTATTTGCGGACAGTGCCAGAACCATGGCATTTGTTTCCAGAATGTATGAAGAAATTCCGTTTGCTTTCTTTGGCGACCGTTGGGAAGGCGGCAATACCATACAGGGTACCGATGACGGGGAATCGAACTTAGGTAACCCCGCCCGCAGGTCAATAGCGTTATACTTAGCCAACTATAGCCCGGAGAACTTTCCTTTCAGCGATGCGTGGGATACGCCCTGGACCAACATCCGGCGGGCTAACCTGGTGCTTAGCCGGCTCGCCGGCACCCCTTTATCTGAAAGGCTGCAGTCAAGAGTGCGGGGAGAATCAAAATTTATGCGGGCCTTTTTCTATACTTACCTGGCGGTGAATTTCGGTGGAATGCCTATGGTGGGCGATACGCTTTATGATCAAAATGCCACTATCAATCTTCCAAGGGCAAGCTTTGATGAGACCGTAAAATATATTGTGAAAGAACTGGATGAAGCGGCCACCCTTTTGCCGGTTCCGAATGCTCCTTTCAATCTGTCGCTTCCTGCCGGACAGAGCGGATACGAGGACAAGGATTTTGGACGGGTAACCAAAGGCGCCTGTTTAGCGCTGAAAGCCCGGTTGTTACTATATGCCGCAAGTCCTTTATTTAACGGCGGTGCACTTGCCGGTGCCGGTGAGGAGCAGAAAAAAGTGGCAGGCTATCCGACTTATGATGTAGCAAGATGGCAAACAGCGGCAAATGCCGCACTGGCTGTTATGAACTCGAATTATTATTCATTAAATCTGGATAATGCCACCAGGCCGGGTTTTGGCTTTTACAACCTTTTTCTTCAAAGAGTAAACAGCGAATATATTTTACAAGTTAACCGTACTCCTGATCGGTATTATGAGAGCCTTTACAATCCGCCCTCCAGGGGTGCAGGTAACCAGCGGCTGAAGCCAAGCCAGAATGCGGTGGAATGTTTTCCAATGAAAAATGGCAAAGCCATAACTGATCCAACCTCTGGTTTCAACCCTGCCTTTCCCTATTATAACCGCGATCCAAGGTTCAATTATTCCATCATCTTTAATGGATCACGGTACCAAAAAGCAAATACCGGACAGGACACGGTATTTACTTTTCAAATACAAGCCACTGCCACTAATAGTGGCAACACCACCGGCGACGGATATGACATTAACGCCGCCCCGCCGTCAACGCCAACTACCGGTTACTATTGCAGGAAATTCTGTGATTCGAATGTTGCCAATAACAGCAGCGGATTAGTCAAT
>CAXTDO010000849.1:0-2897 GCA_964242315.1 uncultured Flavihumibacter sp. | reverse complement strand
AGGTAAGGCAAGCGGTTACCCGCACTGTCTTTTTCAAAATAATTATTGTTTCTTGTTAAGATAAGCGCCTGTCCTTCTTCCCATACTTTAAACTGAAAAGGCCCGGTACCACAGGGATGGCTTCGGAAATCCTTACCAAATTTTTCCACCACTTCTCTGGGAATTACAGAGCAATATTTCATACTTAACAATCCTAGTATGGGATTGAAAGGTTTGATAAGAGTGAGCTGAAACGTAGAATCATTTACTGCTTTAAATCCATTCAAGGTGTCAACCCGCCCGTTAAATCTCCAGGCGCCGCTACTGGCGGTATTTCTGTCGATGATGCGTTTAAAACTATACTCAACATCGTGTGCGGTCATCCTTCTGCCTTTTCCGTTGGGGAAGGCTTCGTTGTCGTGAAAATATACTTCGTTTTGTAAATGAAAAATGTAGACAAGCCTGTCAGGAGTTACATCCCACGACTTTGCCAGCGAAGGCACCATGTTAAGGTTATCATCTGTTTGAATTAATGTATTGTAGATCTGATGTACCGCCCATGTAATAGATTGATTCTTGGCAAATGCCGGATCGAGTGATGCTATGCCTGCAGATTCGTTATAACGAAATATCTTTTTTGAATGGTTGTTATGCGAGGTGCATCCTGCACCAAGTAATAACAATATCACCACCAGTACCTTAGATAAAGGCAAAGGCTGAATGGTGTTACTCCCTGCCTCCCTGCCTCCGTGGTTCAACATGCCCTTCGCGAAGCCATTATAATAATTTTCATTCATGTAATTATAATTGACAAGACACGACGTTTGACTAACTTCATTTTTAAATTTCTAACTTTAAAAGTAGCGAATGAAACCTTTCCGGTCATTTCTCACATTCATCATTTTAATTACAACTTTTAACCTCTATGCACAGCCGCTGCAGGAGAAGCATTTTACACACCAGGATACCTTACGGGGGACCATCACCCCGGAACGAGCCTGGTGGGATGTGCTGTTTTATGGCATCACTGTTAAACCCGACTACAACAAAAAAACAATCGAAGGTAATGTAATAATGAATTTCAGAACGCTTGGTGCCGGCAATACTATGCAGATAGATTTACAG
This sequence comes from uncultured Flavihumibacter sp., assembly GCA_964242315.1. GTDB lineage: Bacteria > Bacteroidota > Bacteroidia > Chitinophagales > Chitinophagaceae > JADCRZ01. The sequence goes on along the minus strand of CAXTDO010000849.1, from coordinate 1,793 downwards.
ATGCCGATGCAGATAGGCGACGTATTATGGAATAACCAAAAGCTGACGGTTAAAAGAAATGAAAATGTTTGTTTGGTGAGGTTTCCGTCAAAGTTAAAACAAGGATCGGTTGAAAGCATTAACATCAGTTTTTCAGGCCACCCTCGTGAAGCTGTGAATCCGCCCTGGGATGGCGGCTGGATATGGAAAAAAGATCAGAATGGCAATCCCTGGATGAGCGTTGCCTGTCAGGGATTGGGCGCAAGCGTATGGTATCCCTGTAAAGACCACCAAAGCGACGAACCCGACAGCGCGTCTTTAACTATGATCGTTCCCGGTGAACTTGTAGCAGTCGGCAACGGCAGGTTGCAATCAAAAATTAACAACGCAGATGGCACCGTTTCGTATAAATGGAAAGTAGTGAATCCGATCAACAACTACAACATCATTCCATACATTGGTAAATATGTAAACTGGACTACTACATACAATGGCGAAAAAGGTGCGCTGGATTGCAGCTACTGGGTGCTTGACTACAATCTTGATTCGGCTAAAGAACAGTTTAAACAGGTGCCGCTGATGCTGAAATGTTTTGAGCATTGGTTTGGTCCCTACCCTTTTTATGAAGACAGTTATAAACTGGTGGAGTCGCCGCATCTGGGTATGGAGCACCAGAGCGCTGTTGGTTATGGCAACAGGTTCAAAAACGGTTACCGTGGTGATGACCTGTCAGGTACCGGCTGGGGATTGTTGTGGGATTTTATTCTGGTGCATGAAAGCGGACATGAATGGTTTGGTAACAACATTACTTCAAAGGATCTGGGTGATATGTGGATCCATGAAAGTTTTACCAACTACTCGGAAACACTTTTTACCACCTGTCAGTATGGTAAAGATGCGGGCGATGATTACGTGATTGGCACCCGCAGAAAAATTTTAAATAAGTCGCCTATCATTGCTCCTTACGGTGTGAACCAGGAAGGCAGTGGCGACATGTACTATAAAGGCGGCAACATGATTCACAACATTCGTATGATCATAAACGACGATGAATTATTCAGAAACATTTTAAGGGGATTGAACAAAACTTTTTACCACCAGACAGTTACCGCCAGGCAGATAGAAGCATATATCAGTAAACAATCAGGAAAAGATTTTTCTAAAGTGTTTGAACAATATTTATTGTATACCGACATACCGGTACTTGAATATAAATCAACAGGAGGCAAAATAATGTACCGCTGGACGAAATGTATAAAAGGCTTTAACATGCCGGTTAAAATACATTTGGATACCGATCAATGGATCAAACCCACAGAGCAGTGGCAGTCGATAAATACCAATGCAACCGAGTTAACAGTAGACCGGAACTTTTATGTGCTAACACAGAAAGTAGAATAAAATGCATCAGGCGTCCGGACCGGGGCCTTCTTCCACCAGACCATGTGTGGGCGGGCTTTGATGATGTTCATTTTCTTTGTCTAGAATTGTTTCTTTCACCAGTTCTTTTTTACGAAGTTCATCATCCCTCAATTCTTCCCCCGGCTCAAAGCCCTGGTCGGAAGAGCCGTCGCCGATACTGTTTTCGTTTATGGCATCGCCGGTAAAGGAGTTGTCGGTGGGGGTTGGGTTGTTGGTTTCTTCAGGAAAGTTCATATTGAATGATTAATTATTAATGATTAATTATTAACGGTTAATGGCCAATATTTTTTCATTGTCGACAAACATATTAACTTCTACAATTAATAATTAATAATTAATCATTAAAATCATCCATTACTCTTAACCCTCCCAGCACCGATATATCTTTTTAC
>CAXTDO010000848.1:0-2904 GCA_964242315.1 uncultured Flavihumibacter sp. | reverse complement strand
AAACTATAATCGTAAATTTGGTTATGTTAAGATTTTTTGAAATCATTGTCGCCAGTCTTAAAATGGCTTTGGAAGAATTCAGGTCTAACAAACTAAGGACCTTCCTTTCATTATTTGGCATCACGATAGGTATCTTCTGCATTATTGGTGTATTGGCTACTGTTAACAGCCTGCAGCAAAATGTTCAAAACGACATAAAAAAAATAGGCTCGAACTCCATCTTCCTCGACAAATGGGAGTATGGTCCTGACAAGCCGTGGTGGAAACTTGCCAAAAGACCGCCTATTAAGTACGCTGAACTGAAAATGCTTAAGCAGAAAGTATCCAGCGCCGAGTACATGGCTTATAAAATTGGCAGCAACGATAAAGTTGAATATGAAGACAACCTGGTAAGCGGTGTAAATTATTACGGGTTTTCGGAAGAGTTCCCGGATATTCAAAAAATTGAGATTGGGTTGGGGAGGTATTTTCAGCAATCAGATTATGATCATGCATCCAATTCAGTAGTATTGGGATATACGGTGGCAGAGCAGTTATTTATCAAGCCGGAAGATGCTATCGGCAAGCAAATAGAAATAAAAGGAAAGAAAGGAAATGTGGTTGGACTGATCAAAAAACAGGGACAAAGCTTTATGGATATCTGGGGTTTCGACGATTGCATCATAATGCCTTACAGCTTTCTCAAGTCAATGGTAAAGGATGAAAACAGCAGTCCGTTGATTATTATAAAAGGATATGATAAGGTTCCTATTGATGAATTGAAAGATGACCTTACGGCCGCCATGCGTTCTATAAGGAAGCTAAAGCCTACGGAAGAAGATAATTACAGCCTGAATGATATTGAACCCGTTAAACAGTTAACAGAAAACCTTTTTTCAGGAATTAACACTGGAGGATGGGCAATAGCAGGGTTGTCACTGGTAGTTGGTATGTTTGGCGTCGCTAACATCATGTTTGTTACGGTACGGGAAAGAACCAGCCAGATTGGTTTGAAAAAAGCAATCGGAGCCAAGCGCTCTACCATAATGCTTGAATTTTTGATGGAGTCGGCATTTTTATGCATCATGGGTGGCGCCATTGGAATACTGTTGGTTTTCATATTAACGCAGATAATTTCACATGCTTTAGACTTTCCTATTTTCATTTCGATGAGCATCATGGCACTGGCTGTTTCCATTTGCGTTGTAATCGGCATACTGGCCGGAATCATACCCGCGTCTATCGCTGCCCGTATGGATCCGGTGGTGGCGATAAGAAGCAAATAACGATTAATGATTAATTATTAACGAAACATCTTGTATTATAAAATATTTCTCAATATCTAGCAACTAACCGTTAATAATTAATCATTAATAATTAATCATTCATTGACCACCATCCTCTCCATAGAGTCTTCCTGCGATGATACCGGCGCATCTGTATGCCGGGATGTGGTTATACTTTCTAATTTAATTGCCAACCAGCAGGTGCATGAACAATTTGGTGGGGTAGTGCCTGAACTGGCAAGTCGCGCTCATGTACAAAATATTGTTCCGGTGGTTGACCTGGCATTAAAAAATGCTGCGGTTACTTTGAACGATCTTGATGCGATCGCGTTCACGCAGGCACCCGGACTAATAGGATCATTGCTTGTAGGCGCTGAATTTGCGAAATCGCTCGCTATGGCTCTTGATAAACCTTTAATAGCCGTACATCATATGCAGGCGCATGTGTTGGCAAATATCATCGAAGAACCGAGGCCTTCATTTCCGTTTTTATGTTTAACAGTAAGTGGAGGACATACGCAGATCATACTATGTTCATCACCACTCGATATGAAGGTTATTGGAGAAACAATCGATGATGCCGCCGGTGAGGCATTTGATAAGTCGGCCAAATTATTAGGGCTCCCCTATCCGGGCGGGCCTTTGATTGATAAATACGCTAAAAACGGCAACAGCAATCGCTTCAGCTTTCCGGAGCCTCGAATACCTGGATTAAATTTCAGTTTCAGCGGATTAAAAACGTCTATTCTTTATTTCATCCGGAAGGAGCAGGGAATGAATCAAAATTTTATTGCCGAAAATCTGGAGGATATATGTGCTTCCATCCAAAGCAGGATTGTGTCTATTCTTCTGCATAAACTGGAAAAAGCAGTTGCAGAAACTGGCATCAGTAATGTTTGTATAGCTGGTGGTGTTTCTGCGAATAGTGGTTTACGTAAGGCCTTTATTGAAACAGGAAAAATTCATGGTTGGAATACCTACATACCCTCCATGCAATTCTGCACCGATAATGCAGGAATGATTGCGATAGTAGCCTATTATAAATATCTTGCCGGTGATTTTGCGGATCTTTCGGTTACGCCCAGTGCCAGAAGTGAGCAGGATTTTCAGGATTGAAAATAATTCACAGAATTTCGATGCAAAATTCTCTAAATTATTTCAATCCTGGGAATCCTGCTTCTTCTATGGTTAAATTTCTTACTGCATGCCAAATCCCTTTTTGAAGTTTAAGCAGTTCACCATCTATCAGGATCAATGTGCTATGAAAGTCTGTACAGACGCATGTTTGTTCGGCGCCTGGGTAGCTAAACATTTTGAAAAGGATCAACCACGAAATATTTTAGACATAGGCACTGGCACCGGCCTGTTATCTTTAATGCTGGCGCAAAAATTAAACGCATCAATTGAAGCGGTTGAAATAGATCGGTCTGCTTACCTGCAGGCTTTAGATAACATTTCGAAGAGCACATGGAAAGAAAGAATCTCTGTAATTAATAATGATATCAAACAACATTACCCGGGTTATTCCTACGATCTGATCATTTCCAACCCACCTTTTTTTGAAAATGATCTGCGAGCTGCAAAGCAATCCTATAACATAGCAAGGCATAACGAAACACTTACACTGGAAGCGTTGTTA
>CAXTDO010000847.1:0-2904 GCA_964242315.1 uncultured Flavihumibacter sp. | reverse complement strand
CATCGGATAGATCTGTTCTACCCTTACAAGCGCTATATCCTTTCTGTTATCCTTTAACTGGCGTTCTGCCATGTCAAAATAAATCTTACCGGAACAAAATAATACTTTTTTCACCTGGCTGGCATCTCCCGCGAATACATCATCCACTACTTCATTAAACTTTCCACTGATAAATTCTTCCTTTTTAGAATAGCTGCCGGGATAACGAAGATTGGCTTTTGGCGAGAAAACTACCAGCGGCTTTCTGAAAGGCCATGCAATCTGCCTTCTCAGGGCATGAAAAAGATTTGCAGCCGTAGTAATATTTACAATAACCATGTTAAGTTCGGCGCACATTTGCAGGAATCGCTCTAATCTTGCACTGCTATGTTCAGGTCCCTGGCCTTCATAACCGTGTGGCAACAACATCACGAGGCCGCTCATCTTTTGCCATTTGGTTTCTGCGGCAGCAATAAACTGATCTATCATTGTTTGAGCGCCGTTAGCGAAGTCACCAAATTGTGCCTCCCATAATACCAGCGCATTGGGATTGGCGATTGAATAGCCGTACTCAAAACCAAGTACGCCATATTCGCTCAATAAAGAATTATAGATTCTGAATATACCTTCCGTGTCAGGAATACGGCTTAAGCGGTTGTATTTTTCATCTGTATTCTCATCTCTCAACACTGCGTGACGATGTGAAAAGGTGCCACGCTGTACATCCTGTCCGCTCATTCTTACATCAACACCTTCTTTCAACAGACTTCCATAAGCCATCAGTTCTCCGGTTGCCCAGTCTATTTTAGACTCATCGGTATAAAGCTTTATTTTTTCCTGTATCAGTTTTTCAACTTTACGCAATGGCTTGAAGTTTTCAGGCCATACCATAAGGGCATCAAAAATAGTTTGAAACGAAGCTTCATTAATAGCAGTAACCGGAGATTCATCAAAATCTTTAGTGTTCGCCTTTCTTAGATCCTGCCACCATAATTCAGGTTTCTGAAAGGTGTATGGCAGAGGGTTTTGCTTGATTTCATCCAGGCGTTCCTGTAACTGGGCCCAGAACTTTTTCTCCAGTTCTACCGCCAGTTCAGCATCTATCGAGCCATTGGCTATCAGCATCTGTGAATATACTTCACGTGGATTAGGATGCTTTTCTATCAATGCGTACATGTGAGGCTGTGTGTATTTAGGGTCATCACCTTCGTTATGCCCATGTTTGCGGTAACAAACCATGTCGATGAATACATCGCTGTTGAACTCCTGCCGGTATCGGGTAGCTATTTCCGCAACTTTAACCACTGCTTCAGGGTCATCGCCGTTTACGTGAAAAACAGGGGCCTGAACGGTAGCTGCAAGGCTGGTACAGTAATCCGAGGTTCTTGCATCATCGAAATCCGTAGTAAATCCTATCTGGTTATTGATAACGAAATGAATGGTGCCACCGGTGTAGTAACCATTCAAACCACTCATCTGAATCACCTCGTATACAATTCCCTGTCCGGCAAGTGAAGCATCGCCATGTATCAGGATGGGAAGAATTTTATCATATTCGCTTTCATAGATTACATCTGCTTTAGCTCTTGCAAAACCCACTACAACAGGATCGACGGCTTCCAGATGAGAAGGGTTAGGACATAACTGCAGGTTCACCGTTTTACCATCGGGAGTAGTATGCTCAGCGCGGAAACCAAGGTGGTATTTTACATCCCCGCTTCCCATGGTTTGATCTGGAATAGCCGTGCCTTCAAATTCGTTAAATATCTGCTCATAGGTTTTACCCATAATATTGGCAAGGATATTCAGTCGCCCGCGATGTGCCATGCCAATCACCACTTCCTGAACACCACCGTCAGCACCTGTATTAATGATGGCATCCAATGCCGGGATCGTTGTTTCTCCGCCTTCCAGCGAAAAACGTTTTTGCCCGATGTATTTTGTATGAAGGAATTTTTCAAACATCACGCCTTCATTGAGCTTCGTGAGTATCCGGCGCTTGCTTTCGGTAGGAAGCGGCTGAGTGAAACTCTTCTCCATGGCATTCGTTAAAAAATCAACTTTCTTTTGATTGCTGATATATTTAAACTCAATGCCTACATGAGCCGCATACACCGCCTGCAGGTGCGTGAGGATATTTCTTAATGAAGTAGTACCGAGGCCAAGCAGGCTGCCTGCCTGAAATTCTTTATCGAGATCGGCTTCAGTAAAGCCGTAAAAAGAAAGGTCGATATTTGCGCCGCGGTCTTTGCGCGGGCGTATCGGATTGGTATTGGCCAGCAGATGACCTTTGTTGCGATAGCCCAGAATCAACCGGTAAACGCTTATTTCGCGCTTCCAGTTACCTTCATCGGTGGCAGGTTTGGCAACGGTTGCTTCATGCGAGCCGTTAAGGCCATTGCTTCCGTTAGTACCGTTTTTAGTACCGGCGATAGCAAAATCAAATCCTTCAAAAAATTTTCTGAATTCGAAATCTACACTTTCAGGATTTTTTGTGAAATCCTGGTATAAACTTTCTATAAAAGAGGGGGAAGAATTGGTAATGTAAGAGAAATCTTTCATCGGTTATTCTATTTAAGAGCCAGGTAATGTATTCATTCAAAGAATCAGGTCAACTTTTATGAACCATGTGTCAGGCTTCGTGCAATGCTGAAACAGGTTTACAAACCTACATGATTTTGATGAATTATCACATGAATTTGAAGGGTAAACAACTATTTAACGTTGGCTGAATCAGGGAGGCAGCAATTTAATATTTGGAATCTTCAACCTTGCATCCTACTTTTGCAGTCCTAAATTTTCGAGAATGGCAAACCATAAGGCTACAAAAAAAGATATGCGGCAGGCTGCGCGTCGCAGGGATAGAAATCGTTACTACGGTAAAACTACCCGTAATGCGATAAGAGATTTAAAAGAAAATAAAGA
>CAXTDO010000846.1:0-2909 GCA_964242315.1 uncultured Flavihumibacter sp. | reverse complement strand
GGAAAAGCCGAGGTAGCACGGAGGTCCACGGAGGAGCCTCCTCCGCGGACCTCCGTGCTACCTCGGCTTTTCCTCCGTGGTTAAAAAATCTCTTACAAGATTAGCTACCCTATTGAATGCGTAACTTCAAACATTACAACTCACCAACAGATGTACATCCGTGCAACAGGAAATATTTCAGCGCAGCCAACCTTTGGTCATCCTCCATTTTTGGATGAAGTGCTGGAATATGAGGGCAATCGCCTGCGATGCGCAGAGCCTGACTACAGACAGGTGATAGACATTAAACATATCAGAAGAATGAGCCGCATCATAAAGATAGGGGTGGCTGCGGCATTGGAATGTTTGCAGGAAGCCCGGCTTGCACTACCCGATGCCATCATTACCGGTACCGCCTACGGTTGCCTCGAAGATACCGGCATCTTTATGAAAAAACTGGTTGAGAACAACGAAGAACTGCTTACCCCCACGGCATTTATTCAATCCACCCATAACACCGTGGGGGCGCAGATCGCTTTAATATTATCCTGCAATCAGTACAACAATACTTTCGTGCACCGGGGCTTTTCATTTGAAGCTGCTTTGTTAGACGCTATGCTGTTGTTAAAAGAACAGGAAGCCGACAATGTACTCGTAGGCGCTGCCGACGAGATCACCGATTACAGTCATGCAATATTGAGCCGCTTTGGTTTGTATAAAAATAAACTGGCATCTAACCTCAATCTGTATGAAGAAAATTCAAAAGGCACCATAGCCGGTGAAGGCGCTTCATTTTTTATGTTGTCTAACCAGCCTTCGGAAGCCGATTATGCGGTGCTCAATGCCATGACAACATTTTACAAACCTCAGGACGTTACAGCAATCACAGCAGTTATCAATGATTTTTTAGAACGGAACGCAACCAGTATAGAAGATGTAGATCTGGTTATCACTGGCCGAAATGGCGATGTTGCCAACGACAAAGTATATGAACACCTAAGCGCTGATATTTTTAGCGGCGTCAGCCAGATAAGCTATAAACATTTATGCGGCGAATATCCAACCGCTGCGTCTTTTGCTTTGTGGGCGGCCGCCAACATTATTAAAAACAACAGCATCCCGGTTGCTTTCGGTACCCAAAAGTCTTCCGGAAAAAAGATTAGGAAGATTTTAGTTTACAATCACTACCTGCAGGTGCATCATTCGTTATTTTTATTATCAGCATGCTGAATTTCAGGAATACCAATATTACATTTATCATTGTTTTGCTGCTTGCCACAGCATATCATCTTACTTATGGATTGCCCTGGATGGTGTACCTGATTATTTTTGTTGTGTACTCTTTACTGTTATTTTATGGCAGTTACTTTGTTTCGTCAAATTTCTTCTTTAAAGTTATTTGCTCCGCAGCAACAGGTAACAAAGAGATCGCGATAAGCTTTGACGACGGCCCCGCGTTATCATACACACCTGAAATAGTACAATTATTAAAAGAACACCAGGTGGAAGCCGCCTTCTTCTGCATTGGCAACCGCATCAAAGGAAATGAATCATTGCTGATGCAATTGCATCAGGAAGGGCATCTTATAGGCAATCACAGTTACTCCCATCATTTTTGGTTTGATCTTTTATCGGCCCAAAAAATGTCTGAAGATTTACAACTGATGGATAGCACTATGCAACAGGTTACAGGCTTAAAACCCCGCCTTTTCAGGCCGCCTTATGGGGTTACCAACCCTAACCTGCGGAAAGCGGTCGAGAAAGGTAATTATATTCCGGTAGGCTGGAATGTGAGATCTATGGATACGGTGACCAAAAACGAAGCAAAGTTGCTGCACAAAGTGTCGAAAGCTGTGAAGCCCGGAGCCGTGGTTCTTTTTCATGACACCAGTAAAACAACCCTTGCCATACTGCCTGATTTTATAAAACAGGTAACCGGTAAAGGTTATACAATAGTGCGACTGGATAAGTTGCTTAAACTACAAGCTTATGCGTAAACAATGGTTATTATTACTGACAATTATTGCCGGACTCTCTTCCAGCGCGCAATACGCAGGATATAAATTGCTTACTGATCTTACCGATTTTAAGCAACAGTTCACCGCTGCAGCGCAAAAAACAAACAGCATCAAAAGCGATTTTCAGCAGGAAAAAAACCTGAGCATGCTTTCTGAAAAAATAACTTCCAAAGGAAAGTTCTGGTTTAAAAAAGATAACCTCGTGCGTATGGAGTATAACCAGCCATTTCAATACCTGATGATCATCAACAAGAATAATGTTTTTGTAAAAGACGGACAAAAAGAAAATACCATCTCTACCAAATCAAATAAATTGTTTCAACAGATCAATAAGATCACCGTAGATTGTGTGCAGGGTACCATGCTTACCAATCCTGATTTTAAAGTGAGGGTTTTTGAAAATGCCAAAGGATACCTGATAGAACTATCGCCATCTGCCAAAGGCCTGAAAGATTATTTTAAGAACATCAATGTGATTGTTGATAAGAAGGAATATGCCGTATCAAGGATTGAGATGCAGGAATTATCCGGCGATAACACCATTATTAATTTCACCAATAAAGAACTGAACGTTACCATTCCCGATGCGTTATTTGCTATTCATTAAACTGTTTTATTTATCAGCCTGTTCATCGCAATATAAAGGTTTGGTGACTGCATCAGGCGATATAAATTGTGTGCAAAAATTCAAGCCGGTTTTTGTATCCGCATTATACAACACACAGGTGAATGTGATTGGAAAACACCTCAGCGGGTTGTTACTCATTAAAACGATGCCGGATAGCAGTATCCGTATGGTATTTTCAAACGAGATGGGATTTAAGTTTTTTGATTTTGGATTTGCTGGAGATGGCAATTTCACTGTCTACTCCATCATTAAGCAAATGAATAAAAAAGCGGTGATCAACACGC
>CAXTDO010000845.1:0-2910 GCA_964242315.1 uncultured Flavihumibacter sp. | reverse complement strand
CTTTGGAAGTTTTTAGCCTGGCTGTTGTGGCAAGAATGGCATTTTTAGGAAGATATTTTCCGGATGAAAGAAGAGAATGGTGGGGAAGAATGGGTGGTTATGTTCACAGGATCTCCTTTTTGTGGATTTGCATTTCCACATCTGCCTTATTGGGCGGACAATTAGTAACCAGCATCTTTAAAAACTGGTGGACTGGCTTACCTGCGGCCGGTGGATGGATAGCGATAGTTTGGTCAGCAGTAAAAGCCGCCTTTAGCGCCAAAACAACCGGAAAAGATGATGTAAAGAGTTCGTCTTCTGCCTACTTAAATATTATAAGCCTGGTTGGACCTTACATTTTTATTTTGGGTCTTTTGGTTTTCTTACCCGGATTAATTGATCCTATTAGTGGTAAAGTAAATGGGGTTATTAATGCGATAGGCAAATATTATCAGATTCCTGAATTTATGAAAAGGCCTGAATTTCAGATTTTTTTAGTCATATTTCTTGCTGCCTTAATTCTGTTGGTCTTATCATGGCGCATTGGTGTGAACGAATTTTCAATGCATCACTTTTACCGGAACCGTTTAGTAAGAGCTTACCTGGCAGCTTCGAGGCGGTCTACGAACCGGCAAATCACGTCAAATCCTTTTACAGGTTTTGATATGCTGGATGATGAGAAGCTACATACACTTCGATGTGAATACGGCTATCATGGCCCTTATCCCATTTTAAATACTGCGCTGAATGCTTCCGATGTGGTAGACCTCGACAGACAGGACAGAAAAGCGGAGTCTTTTATTTTTTCACCTTTGTACTGCGGTTTTGATTTTAGTATGATAAAGGCTTCCGCTGACGTAAAAGCAAAATCATATGATTATGCCTATCGCGAAACAAAGCAATACGCCTATAGAGATGGTGGCCCTACTATAGGTACAGCGATGGCGATATCGGGAGCCGCCGTTAATCCAAACCAGGGTTACCATTCCTCGGCCGCCACCGCATTTTTATTAACAGTCTTTAATTTACAAATGGGATGGTGGATTGGCAACCCAAGAAAAAGTACCTGGAAAAGTTCTGATCCCAGATTAGGTCTTAGTCAGATCGTATTCAACCTGATAGGAAGAACAAACACAAAAAACAATTATGTTGCTTTGTCAGACGGCGGACATTTTGATAATATGGGATTGTATGAAATGATAAGGAGAAGGTGTTCGTATATTGTTGTATGCGATGCTGAACAGGACGACGATTTTACCTGCGAAGGATTTGCAAATGCCATCAGGCGTTGCCGTATAGATTTCGGTGCCGAGATTGAGATTGATATCTCGCATATTGTAAACAGATCGGACGAAAAATATTCAACATCTCATTATGCTATCGGCGACATTAAATATCCCGATATTAAATCTGTGACCGGAAAGTTATTGTACATCAAATCTTCCATAATAGGTGATGAGCCGGTAGATGTATACGAATATTCAAAGAAGAACAAGACATTTCCCCAGCAAAGCACCGCCGATCAGTTTTTTAATGAAGAACAGTTTGAGAGTTACCGGAAACTTGGTCTGCACATCATCGAAAAAATGTTAAAGGATACTACAGTTCCCGAAGTCAGGAGCTTCTTCCAATTAACGACCAGCGCGTCTACTGAGAATTGATTATACAGCCTAGGTTCATTAAACATTAAAAGCCCCGGTGTTGACTTTAACCTGCCTTTATTTAACGTGATATCGGATAACAATCAATGTTCATCACCTTAGGAATAGCGTTACTGGTAGCATCTCCTGTGTCCTTTGTGGTTTAACTTTGTGTTCCTTGTGGTTAAATAAATTCTTCAATACAAAGAGTCTTTTTATATAACTCGTGCCAATCAGATTTGCAAGTTTGACGAATAATAAGAATTTAAAACGTCTTCGCTAAATAATTAATCCTGAGCTTACATTGTATACACTTTGCATGATGCTTTCAAAACAAAATTTTCAAAACAGCCCAACGTTTTTAATTTTCCAACATTCATAATTTAGATTTTCATTTTTCTTGTAATAAACAAGGTCGGTCATATTGTAATCTTTTTTGATTTCTTTTAAAAATTTCTTAATTAATTAATAATATTGCCGTATTGCTCATTTATTGAATTTTGCACAATCTGCTTCCCTCTAAACTGTCATGTATTGAACTTAATAACTCAAATAAGTAATTGCAAACATGAATGATTTGCAGGTTGCCAAAAACTACGACATCTATGTAATCACGGAATCTAAGTAACCATACAGAAAACTTGTACAGCGCTATTATGCTGGCGACAGCAACCCAGCGATGTAATTTATACAAGTCAAACAACTAATCTATGAGATCACCAATGAAAAAAACCGGAATTCGCTCTTTGTGTTTTATGTACCTTTTGTTATTCAGTCTGGCATCTTTTGCGCAGCAGGCCGTCGTGGTTAGTGGAACAGTTCTTACAGAAAAAGGCGAATTGCTGCAGGCAGTAACTGTTCTGGCTAAGCGCAGATTTGATAACACTGGCCAGGCTGTTACTGCCATTACCAATGACAAGGGAATTTTTACCTTCACACAACTTAAGACGGGCGAAGTCTATGATATCACTTTTTCTTCAGTGGGATATGAAACCCAGTACTACAAAGGGTTTACTGTTAAAGCAGGCAAATCCAATACCCTGCTGGTACATTTAAACAGTAAAATATCAGATCTCAATGAAGTAGTAGTAACGGCGTTGGGTATCAGGAAGTCAGAAAGGTCTCTGGGCTACGCACTAACCAAAGTCGACAGCACTCAGCTAACTAATGCTCCAAGCTTAAACTGGACTGATGCCCTCTCCGGCAAGGTAGCAGGCCTGAACCTTATCAGGTCAGGTTCCGGGCCGGCGGCGTCCAGCAAAATCATTCTTCGCGGCGAAAACAATCTTAC
>CAXTDO010000844.1:0-2918 GCA_964242315.1 uncultured Flavihumibacter sp. | reverse complement strand
CTGAAGTTTCCGGGAAGGTACTTCATGCATTTTGTTTGTCCGCCGCCACTGCAATGGATCAGTCCATTTATTGTATCAAAATGTTCTTCAAGCAACACTTTCATGAAGGGCGCATATGTTCTGGTGGCACTTAACAACATATTACCAATGCTAAGCCCGGGAAAACCTTTTACATTTACAGGATCCGACATACGGTGCTGCCCGATATAAACAACTTCATCATTCAAAGAATTATCATAGGAATCTTTGAAATTTAATTTGTAATATTTTTCAAGAACATCATGACGGGCGCTGGTTAATCCATTGCTGCCAATACCGCTGTTATACGTGGATTCGTAAGTTGATTTTCCTGAGCTTGCAACGCCAACAATCACATTACCGGCCTGAATTTTTTCATTAGTCACCAGTTTGTTCTTTGGCCAGCGGGCTGTCATGGTTCCATTAACGGCTATTGTTCGCACTACGTCCCCAACATCGGCAGTCTCACCACCGAGGTATTGAATGTTTACACCAAATGTTTTTAAGTGATCAAAGAATTCCTGAGATCCGTTAATGATCTCTTCAAGAACAATACCCGGTATTAAATTTTTATTCCTGTCGATTGTAGAAGAAAAAAGCAGGTTATCATAAATACCTACACATAACAGGTCATCAAGGTTCATGGCGATGGCGTCCTGGGCGATGCCCTTCCATACGCTGATATCACCGGTGTCCTTCCAGTATAAGTAGGCAAGGATGCTTTTTGTGCCGGCGCCATCCGCATGCATCAGGTTCACCCAGTTTTTATCTCCTCCAAGGTAATCCTCATAAATTTTACAAAAAGCATAAGGGAACAATCCTTTATCTAACTGTTCAGTGGCTTTATGAACATCTTCTTTTTGTGCCGAAACACCTCGTTTGGAATACAAAGACATCTATGATCAGAATTTGAATAATAAAAGATAGCGCATCCCGTCAAAAATACTAAGGGCAGGCGACAAATGAATAATCACTTTTTAAAGTACTTTTGGTGCACTTTTATAATCTTTAAATCAAAAGATAAGGTCGTTGTTGCAGGAGCATCGCTAACAATGCCCACCTAACTGATAATGAAGGTTCATACAGAAATAACAGCGCTTCCTCATTTTAACAATGCCGTAGTAACAATAGGCACTTTTGATGGTGTTCATCTCGGTCACAGGCAGATCATTGACCAGTTAAAGGAAGAGGCACGAAAAATAAATGGCGAAACGGTTATTATAACATTTTATCCTCATCCAAGAAAAATAGTAGGCTCTAAAAATACCTTGTACCTTATCAATACACCGGAGGAGAAACAGGAATTGTTGTCAGCGCAGGGAGTTGACCACCTGGTAATCGTTCCTTTCACCCAGGATTTTGCTAATCAAACGGCTGAAGATTATGTGGAAAATTTCCTTATCAGGTACTTCCATCCACATACGCTGATCATTGGATACGATCACAGGTTCGGTCAGGGCCGCAAAGGAAACTTTCATTTACTGGAACAGTATGCCGCCGGCAACCGTTTTCAGCTTATCGAAATTTCCCCGCACCTGTTACATGAATCTGCCGTCAGCTCAACCAGGATAAGGGAAAACCTTCTTTCGGGTAACCTGAAAGAGGCCAACGAATTATTAGGCTATGATTATTTTTTTGAAGGTGTTGTAGTTGAAGGCAATAAATTAGGCAGAACAATAGGGTATGCTACCGCCAACCTGCAGATCAGTGAGCCGGAAAAATTAGTGCCGGGAAATGGCGTATATGCTGTTTTAGGTGAACTGAAAAATAATGAAAAAACGTTATTGAAAGGAATGATGAATGTTGGCATCAGGCCAACAGTAAACGGAACAATGCGAACTATTGAAGTACACCTGCTTAATTTTGATAAAGATATTTATGGTGCTTTTTTAAAGGTATATCTCAAGAAGTTTTTACGGCCAGAACAAAAGTTCAGCGGACTGGATGCGTTGAAAGATCAGTTAGCAAAAGATAAGCGAGCAGTTGAGGGTTTGAATTTTTAGCAGTCTTAAAACGAGGAAAGCTGAAACTCATTAACTTTCAACCTTTAAGCATTGAAAATTATTACTCTTGCAGAATTAAGGATCAATTGTCTGGCATATTTACATTATTTTTAATATTCATTTAGTTCCAACCGATTTCTTGCCGCGACAATATTACAATCAGCCAGTCATTTAAACATACGTCATGAATAAATTTACATTACTCACCTTAATGTGCTTTATCGTTATAATTACCCATGCACAACGAAAACTGATGGGATTTACAGAACCCAATACGGCAACCCAACTGAAATGGGAAAAGCAATTCGACTCAAGCCTGAGCCTTAAAAACCTTGACACATGGATGCTCTTTCTTTCATCGAAACCTCATCATGTAGGCTCGGTGCAGGGCAAGGCCAATGCCGATTATATGGCCAGTCTTTTCAAGTCGTGGGGATTTGAAACAACTATAGATATTTATTACGTTTTGTTTCCTACACCTAAACTACGGTTGCTGGAACTGCAGGGCAGCAAACCTTATAAGGCAAAACTGGAAGAACCGGAACTTAAAGAAGACAGAACCTCCGGACAAAAATCTGAACAACTGCCTTCTTACAACGCCTACTCCGCCGACGGCGATATAACTGCCGAACTCGTATATGTTAATCAGGGCATTCCTGCTGACTATGAAGCGCTGGAAAAAATGGGCGTTGATGTTAAAGGAAAAATAGTGATCGCAAAATACGGAGGATCATGGAGGGGCATAAAACCTAAAGTGGCAGCCGAACATGGAGCCGTGGGTTGCCTTATATACTCTGATCCCGAAGACGATGGATACAGGGCCGGCTATGTATACCCGATTGGTACGTTCAGGCCTAAAACCGGAGTACAACGTCGTTCTCTAATGGATATGCCTGT
>CAXTDO010000843.1:0-2926 GCA_964242315.1 uncultured Flavihumibacter sp. | reverse complement strand
GTTGAGTGGCACAAAAAAAAATTAATAGAAATAAAAGGTAATGAGGCGCATATTCCTGTTTTAAAATTAAAAAAATCGGTGCCACTTGAAACCATCACTTACGAACTTATTAAAGAATATGGCTTCACAGCACACCAAACCTTGGAAGTAATTGGATTGTTTGATGCAGAGTCGGGTAAATATGTACAGTCTCTATCTCATCGTATTATTAAAAACAGGAGCTGGCTGATAATATCTCCTAATAACAGTGAAGACGCACAAACGAGTATTATCGACAAAAAAGATAAGAAGGTGCTTTTTAAAAACGGCTTGCTTGAGTTTAAAGAAGTGCCGGTTAATAGCTACAGGTTATCGGCTTTGCCTGAAATAGCACAATTGGATGCAGAAGAAATAACCTTTCCCCTTATACTCAGAAAACGTAAGCAGTCGGATTATTTTTATCCGTTGGGCATGCAGAAAAAAAAGAAACTGAATCGTTTTATCAGTGATCAGAAGTTGTCGGTTTTTGAAAAGGAGCACGTCTGGCTGCTCGAGATGAACAAGAAGATCATCTGGATCGTGGGAAGAAGAATTGATGACAGGTTTAAAGTTACCGGTAAAACCAAAAAAGTATTACAGGTTAAACTTACACTGCATGGTTGAAAATAATACGGAAAAAAGTTTGTACCGCATTATAATTTGAATACAACTTGGTGGTTATAATTGTAAAAAGCAATCCGTAGATAGCACCGCTCAAATGGGCTCCATGCCCGATATTACTGGTGCCTTTCCTGGCAAGATACGCAGACAATGCTACGAAAATAAAACCAAATATATATGCAGGTACGGGAAATGGAATGAAAAATGGATATATTTCAAGCTTTGGATCCAGTATGATACAGGAGAAAAGTACTGCCGATACCGCACCCGATGCTCCAAGCGCCCTATAGGAAGAGTTATTTTTATGCTTAAAATAGTCAGGTATTACAGAGACAACAATAGCAGATAAGTACAATGCCAGATAAAATATTTTTGCATGGCTTCCAAAAATTTCAAACCGCGTAAAATCGTATCTCTCTAATCTTTCGCCAAATGAATACAAAGTAAACAGGTTAAAAATTACGTGCACCAGGTCGGCATGTATGAATCCATAGCTAAAAAAACGATAGTATTGTTTTCGCCTGCTAATTTCTGAAGGCCAGAACAGCATATCTTCTTGTACTTTCTCACTATTAAATGCAGCGAATGTAATAAGGCCGGTAATGATAATAATTGTAACCGTAATAGAAAACATCAATAAAATTTATAGTTAAAGAGATCGAAGTTCGTTAAATTTTATGAGTGATGGTATTTTTCATGCCTGAGGATGGTACATGCCCTGTATAGCTGCTCTGCAAGTATCAGCCTAACTAATTGGTGCGGAAAAACCAGTAGTGATAATGACCATGTAAAGTTTGCCCGCTTTAAAACCGCTTCGTCTAAACCGAATGCACCGCCTATCAAAAAAACCAGATGCCTGGTGTTGTTAGACCGTTGCTCTATCAATTCCGCTACCGCCTCAGATTTTAAAAGAGCGCCCCTTTCATCCAATGCTACCAAATAATCATCTTTTTTAAGCCATTCCATAAATGCTTCACCTTCCCTTTTTTTAAGTAATATCTCGGGCATTCCCCCGGCATTTTTAGGAACAGGTATGATATGCCATTCAACCGGGTAATAATGAGCAATACGTTTGGTGAAATCATCTATTCCGTTTTTAACATAAGCTTCATGCGCCTTGCCGATTGATACAAGCTTAAGCTTCATTTATTAATTATTAATTGTTAATGATTAATGGTAAACTTTGCGTTATATAACTTTAAACGAAAAGGAACCTTAATAACTAAATTAGTAAACAATTAATCATTAATAATTAATCATTAACCATTAATGAACGGATCACTCAAACGGCACCTATACATCCTGTTCTCCTGCTTTCTAATATCAAGAGTGATCCTTAAGCTGCTCGGTGTGAGCTTTGGTTATAACGCGTTATTTGAATACTGGCAATACCTTGATGTGTTAAGTCTCAAAACAAATTTGTTGCAGAGCCTGTGGTATCAGCACTCGCAGCCACCGGTATTCAATTTGCTGCTGGGTATTATTTTAAAGTTAAGCGGAGGTTACAGCCAATATGTTGTGCAATTGCTGTTGATGGCAATCTCGCTGAGTAACGCGCTTCTCTTGTTAAGTATACTGCGACGGATCATTTACAACAAAAATATTTCATTCATTATTTCACTGTTGTATGTCTTAAGTCCGGCAACGATGTTATTTGAAAACGAACTTTTTTACACTACGTTCATCTCGTTCCTGTTGCTTCTGGCAATCAGATATATGATAATGGTCAGTAAAGATCAAAGCTGGCAGAATATTGCAGGAATGTTTGCATCATTAAGCCTGGTTTGCTTAACAAGAAGTATGTATCATTTATTATGGCTGATCGTGATATCTGTCATACTCTTATCAACGTATTTGCTAAAGAATGGTTTCCGGAGAATGTTGTTAGTAGCATTAGTTTCTATTGGCGTTGTGGGAGGGTGGTACTTAAAAAACTACCTGATTTTTGGCAGCTTCACCGCATCTTCCTGGGTTGGTATGAACTTTTCCAGAATTGTTTTTCATAACAATCATGTACCTGATTCCGATGGTATTGCTTCGATACCGCCTTTTATGCCTGTATCTTACTATGAAAATTTTGTCTCTGCTGATTATAAAAAAAAATACGCAGGTATAAATGACCGTATTTTATTGATGGAAACGAAAAACAGCCGGTATCTAAATATGAATAATGCGGGTTACCTGGAAGTATCAAAAAAATATACATCAGCCAGTATCAGGCAAGTGCGCCGCCATCCCTTATCTTATTTCAAAAATGCGGTTACTGCATTTATTATTTTTTTTACAC
>CAXTDO010000842.1:0-2941 GCA_964242315.1 uncultured Flavihumibacter sp. | reverse complement strand
TTACCATAACTTTTACTTTTCTGTTGAGGCAATTTTTGATGAGTCTGCTGCATTTGTTCCATCCGTTCCTGCCATTTAGATTTCGTTTTAGGCTTTTTCCTTGTCTCTTCTATTTTTGCCAGAATTTTATCATGGTTGATGATATAAGTCTGGATAACCCACTGCATTACAAGCGTTATTACGTTCGACACAGTATAATACCAGGTGAGTGCTGATGGCAGTTTGTTAAAAAATCCCAGTAGCAAAACAGGAAAAATATAAGGCATGTACTTTAATGCGGGATTGTTTTGATCAGGTGCATTGCTCATACCGTACAAGCTGATGAGAAAACTCGTTGCAACCGCCAGTAGTGTAAATAAACTAATATGATTTCCATAAAAAGGAATGCTAAAGCCCAGATTTACAATGGAATCATATACTGAAAGATCTTTTGTCCATAAAAAAGACTGCCCTCTCAACGCTATACTGGAATTAAAGAAACTATACAAAGCAAAGAAAATAGGTATTTGCAATAGTGCAGGTATACATCCACCCAACGGATTTACCCCGGCTTCGCGGAATAATTTCATTTGTTCCATGCCATAAGCCTGCTGGTCGGCTCCATGTTTCTTTTTAAGGAGATCCATTTCCGGACGTAATACTTTCATTTTTGCGCCACTCAGGTAACTTTTGTAAATCAACGGAGATGTAAGTAAGCGTATAAATAACGTTAATAGCATGATCACCACACCATAACTATTAATAAATTTCTTAAAGAAGCTAAACACCGGCATAATAATGTAAACATTCACCGGCCTTACAAATGAATACATATCCCTTCCTAAGTTTACGATACGATCCATACCGGGAGCCTGTTTCTTTAATGTATTATACTCGTTAGGACCGTAATATAATTGGAGGGGTATTACAGATGAGGCGCCTGAAGGAAACTTTGCCTGAAAATTACCATCCACTCTTGCAATAAGATGAGAACTATCCGCTGTTTCTCTAACCCAATGAACTTCTCCGGAGTTAAAGCTATTTTTAGCCCTTAAAATAGTACTGAAAAATTGTTGCGATACCGATACCCACTGGATGGAGCTTTCGAATTTTTTTTCAGTTTTAGATGATATGTAATCGAATTCATTGTTCTCGGAAAAGCAAATATTTGTATTTGTTGCCTGTCTTTCTATCATTCCATACTTTTCGTGCTGAACCGGCTGCATGTGCCAGTTGATATTGAGATTTCCCTGGCTGAACAGGTTCTCTGCTCCATTGGCTTGAATATTCCAATCTACTGCATAGTTATCTTCATGAATAATATATTGATGTGTAAGCACTTCGCCCGATGGTCCTTTAAGCTGATAAGAAATTGTCTGATTGCCATCACTTTTGATGACAGAACCGGCAGAGAAGAATAAATCGGTAACCTGCGCTGTTTGATTTAGACCGGTATTTACAGGGTAAGAGATTTTATCCTGAGGCCCCATCAACTGCACCTGTGTGCTGTCGTATGACTGATAATTTTTAAGAAAAACGGCAACAGGTCGTCCTCCTTTATTTGAAAAAACAATTTTTATAAGATTATTTTCCACCGTAACAAATTGCTCAGAGCCATACAAAGCTTTTTTAAATCCGGCAGTATCCCTGACAACTGTTTTATTTGTGTCTGCTGAAGCAGGCAGATTTGCTTTTTTTAATGAATTAACCAGGGCTATTGAATCATCATAGACCTTCTTTTGCTTCAGGAATTCCTGACTATTTTTACTTGATATAAATAAGTAGAGAAATAATAATATTGCCAGCAACACAAAACCTATCACCGTATTACGATCCATTCCCATTATAAAAATTTTAAGAGGGCAAAGATAGGGGTTTGAAGGCACAGTCAGGAACTGGTAGTTGTGCACCTGCTACCAGCAGTCAGCTATCAGCTATCAGAACACTCAAGACTTGATAGACTTTAATCCCGATAGCTGACAGCTGATAGCAAATACTACATATAATCGTTGACATGATACTGCGGTACGATTCAGATCATTTCGCTTTGAAGTAAAGGATTTCTGATAGAGTCTTTTCTATCAGCAAATTCTTTTGCTGCTTTCACAAAATGAACGAATAACGGGTGAGGGTTTTCTACGGTGCTTTTTAACTCAGGGTGATATTGCACTCCGATAAAAAAAGGATGATTGGCTAATTCTATGATTTCTACGAGGTTTGTATCCTGGTTTTTTCCACTTGCTATTAACCCGGCATTTTCACATTGCTCAAGGTAGGTGTTGTTAAATTCCCAGCGATGCCGGTGACGTTCACTGATTTCTTCGTTCTCATAAATTAAATAGGCAAGGCTTGCCGGTTTTATATTGCAGGGATAAGCGCCTAATCGCATCGTGCCTCCTTTTACTGTAATCTTTTTCTGTTCTTCCATCAGGTCGATCACCGGATCGGGTGTTTGTGCATTCATTTCCGTTGAATGGGCATCTTTAAGGTGCAGCACATTCCTTGCAAATTCGATAACGGCCATCTGCATACCCAGGCAGATTCCGAAAAAAGGCAAGCCATGTTCACGGGCATATTTTACGGCAATAATTTTTCCTTCTGGGCCGCGTTGACCAAACCCTGGCGCTACCAACAGTCCACCCAGGCTGTCCAGCTTTTCAGAAACATTTTCATCTGTAATAAATTCGCTATGCACATTCACCACCTGAACTTTACATTCGTTCATGGCACCAGCATGTATAAATGCTTCGAGAATAGACTTGTATGCATCCTGCAATTCGTTATATTTACCGATAAGTCCGATGGTGACGCGACTTTTGGGATATTTTAATTTGTCAAGGAACTCTTTCCATTTACTTAATTCCGGTTCGCTGTGACCTTTAATGTTTAATTTCTTTAAACAAATCAAGTCTAATTTTTCGCGCATCATAGAAAGAGGAACTTCGTATATAGTAGCGGCATC
>CAXTDO010000841.1:0-2949 GCA_964242315.1 uncultured Flavihumibacter sp. | reverse complement strand
ACTATATCTCGCATTACATAATCGGTTCTGATGTAATTATCGTTAACGTACATGAAGTATCCAACACTGATTACGCCAAGTTTGGCAACGGTATCATCAAAGAAGGAGAAAATGAAAAAAACAGGATCTGGCTGGAGATCTGCAACGAAAACGGGGGAAGAAAAATTATTCCTTTTAATGGCATGTTGCCTGGGGATGCTTTCTTATGGAGCCGGTTCAGAGACGATGAGGTATTACAGAATAAACTAAAAGAATTTACAGAGAAAAAATTCGACAAACAACATGGCTATTATGGAAAGATAGGCGATAGAACGGTTATCAAAAATTGTAAAATATTAAAGGATGTGTGGATAGGCAGTGACGCCTATCTTAAAGGCGCTAATAAGTTAAAGAACCTTACCATTAACTCTTCTGCCGAGGCAAAGTCGCAGATTGGTGAAGGATGCGAACTGGTGAATGGTATCATTGGTTACGGCTGTAAAATCTTTTATGGTGTTAAAGCGGTACGCTTTGTAATGGCGTCGCATTCACAACTTAAGTATGGCGCGCGGCTCATCAACTCCTACCTCGGAAACAATGCCACCATCTCTTGTTGCGAAGTATTAAACTCGCTTATCTTTCCCGCTCATGAACAGCATCATAACAATTCCTTTCTTTGCGCGGCACTCGTTATGGGACAAAGCAACATAGCGGCCGGAGCCACCATCGGGTCGAACCATAATTCAAGAAGCGCCGACGGCGAATTCATTACAGGTCGCGGCTTTTGGCCCGGACTATGCGTGAGCTTAAAATACAATTCCAAATTTGCTTCTTTCACTATTGTTGCTAAAGGAGATTATCCTGCTGAATTAAATATCCCTTTTCCATTTTGCCTGGTGAGTAACGACGTCAGCAAAGATCGGCTTACCGTTATGCCCGGCTATTGGTTCATGTACAATATGTACGCACTCGCCCGTAACGCCTGGAAATATGTTGACCGCGACAACCGTACCGAAAAGATCCAACGCATTGAATATGATTTTCTCGCGCCTGACAGCATCAATGAAATTATCATCTCATTAAAACTGTTGACGAAGTATACCGGCATCGCTTTTTATAAACACCAGGGCATACCAATGCCTTTATCTGAACAGGAAATCATTCAATCAGGAGAAAAGTTATTGGAAGAGAATGACCCTCTGGTAAACCAGCTAAACATCCTTGCGGACGACCTGGAAAATTCAAACAGGAATGTGGTACTCATCAAAGTATTAAAATGCTACCGGATTTTTAAAGACCTCCTTTATTTTTATGCTGTTACTCAAATAATAGAATATGTAGAGATGAAGGGCACCAAACAATTACAGGACCTGGTGAACCTGATTCCTTCAAAGTTAACGGTGACCGGATGGTTAAACATGGGAGGACAACTTATTGTAGAATCGGCATTTAAAAAATTCATTAAACAAATTCATACGGGCAAAGTAAAACAGTGGGAGGATGTTCACGATTTTTATAAAAAACAGGGTGACGAGTATGCTTATCAAAAGCTGATTCATGCATTAGCAGCACTTCAACAGGTAACATCAGGTAACTGGAAAAAAGATGCAACGGCTATTTTGAAAGATCTTTTTGAGAGAGGGTTGATCATTAAAGAATGGATGTGTGATGCAATTTATGAATCCAGGGCGAAGGATCACAGGAATCCCTTTCGTAAGATGGTTTATGATAGCCAGGAAGAAATGGATGTGGTGATCGGTTCATTATCTGAAAACTCATTTATTAAACAGGAAAAAGATTCGTTGGAGAAGTTTAAGGAATCAGTGCAAACTATTAAGAAAGATTTCGGGTTGTGAGTGTTTTGATGCAGGATTTTCAGGATTAAAAATAATTTATAGAATTTTGCATCGAAATTCTGTAAATTATTTTTAATCCTGAAAATCCTGCTTAAAAACACTCACAAATTAGCCACCCTCTGCACCCTCAAAAGCCTTCCCATCCTATCATACAAACCAAACAAATAAACACCCTTTGCAAGATTACCCAATGTAACCGGAATATTATTAAGCCCTTTATACAAACCAACCCTCAATACCTTCACCTGCCTTCCTCCAACCTGAGTAATTAAAAGGGTTACAACTTCACTGCGCGTCGCGTAAAGCTGCATATAAGCATTGCCTGTCACCGCGAAAATTTTAAATTTGAAATCCGAAACCCTTTCAGCCGGTTGCGAGCCGGTTTCCACCACAACACCCAGCGGATTTTGCATCATAACGGTACTGCCTAAAGTAAAAGCTCCATATTGATTTACAGTATTACTTGTAATTACTCCCGTTGCAACACCGGAATAATACGAGTTGCCTTCATTCTTCCATATGTTATTCGCAGGATCCCATCTTACTACCACCAGCTTTTCCAGGTCTGTGGCATTACTATAATTACCCACAAACACCGTTATCTTTTTGGAGGAAGATCCGCCAGGCCGCTCCAGCACCCAATACTCCTGGCTGCTTATCCTTACAACAGGAGGGCTTTCAAAGTAATTACCATAAACATACTGCGGACTGCCCAGGAAATACTCGGCCACAAATTCATCTGTAACAGACCCCCCGGAGCCTGCAATTTTTAACGGCGCATAATCTCCCTGCTTGCCAACCGGAAATTCAAAATCATCATCGCCTACTTTTCTCAAAGGACCATCAACAAAAGAGTTGCCAGATCCGCCTGAAACGGTACAATTATCAGAAAGCGTTAACAGATGTGTTTTGCTGGTTGTTATAACGCCGGCAGTTAGTTGCAGCTTATACGGAAGCACCAAAGGATCCATCAATGCTACCCCGTGCAGATTATTAATCTTCAAGGCAATATTATTCAATATATGCCCGGCAAGTAAAACCTGCTGCCTGTAATCTCCGCAAAGTTCAATAACAGGCAATCCACTTGAAGTCTCCGTTATTGATGAAGATGGTG
>CAXTDO010000840.1:0-2960 GCA_964242315.1 uncultured Flavihumibacter sp. | reverse complement strand
AAAATGAGGTTTTAAGGTGACCCATGCTTTACCGTACATATATGCCTTTGCATAATCGAATTTAACATCCAGTTTTGTATGCACCAGGTCGTTGATCTTTGTATAAGATGCCCTGTATTGCTTTTTCCAACTGGTGTCACCGGCGGTCTGATTCTGACTAAAGGCAATACTTGCGATCCCCAATAAAGTTATTAATACGAAGTTTTTTTTCATGTTTTGATTTTATCGTGGTAAAGATAAGCGGACTTGCAGTTCTACCTTGCAAAAAAAATGTGAAAGGCAGGAATGAATACAGGTTTCAACGATCCATATCTTATATTATCGGGCACATACTCACAGTGCAATTGCCAAACAAAGTCTAATTCTTTCCCAGACTTTTGCGCCTTTAACAACTTAACGTAGGTTTGCCAATGATATTTGTTTAAGCCGATGCAAAAAATGTTTTTCGTACTGTTGTTTGTGTTTTCAGCCATAGCTTCATTTTCTCAACAGGAATATTTTGTCTACTTACAGGCTGATAATCATCAGCCGTTTTATGCAAGAATCAACAGCAGAATTTATAGTTCAACAGAGAATGGTTATATGATCATTCCTAAACTGGGAGACAGCATTTATGATGTAGCAATTGGCTTCTCTAAAAATGCATTTCCGGAACAGCGCTTTTCTATACTTATCAATAAGAATGACAGGGGATATCAACTAAAAAATTTTAGTGAAAATGGATGGGCGCTGGTTAACTTACAAAACTCGACAGTGATAATGAATTCAGGCCTTCCTTTAAAGACGGCATCTGAGTTTTCCGGCACAAGAAAAACGGATGCCTTTACTGAAATGCTGGCAAATGTTGTAAACGATACTGCTATTTTATATAGCGCTGTCAAGCCTAAACCTTCCGAAGCGGCTCCTAAAAACAAAGCACCGGTGATTACAAATCCTTCGGATAAGAAAAGCGACGACCGTGATTCTTTAAAAACAACCGTTGCTATAAATCTTCCCATTACAGCAGAGCCTGTTAAACAAACGGATTCAGTTCTGAAAAGTGATACCGTGTTAACCCAAAGTACCGCTATTATTAAGGCTCCTCCTGTTATTACAAGTTCTGATAGCAGCAAAGCTATTGATTCAGCTATAACTAATAAAGTAATTAGTGATAAACCATTTATAACTAAAATCGCAGAAAAAAAAACAGACGAAGTCTACCAGGCTATTTATCTTGAACAGTATAATTTTAGTACTGATACCATAAAAATCATCATTCCGTTAACTGATAGTACTGAAAAAAATTCTAAACCGGCCTTAGTACTAATAGAGAACAAAAATGATTCTGCTCCGGATTTAAAAAAAGCCGATGATAAAAAGGCTGTATCCTCAAACCCGGCTATAATAGACACTGCATCTTTTGTAAAAAAAACCCTGCAAATAGTTAATTCTGATTGTAAAGATTTTGCTACCGATTATGATGTAGATAAGCTTCGGGTTAAATTACTCCATAACGAAACGATAGATGATAAACTGGCAACGGCAAAAAAATATTTTAAGACGAAATGTTTGTCTGTTAAACAAATAAAAGCTCTTACCGAGTTGTTCCCCAGTGACGAAACAAAGTATCGCTTCTTTGATATATCATATCCTTTTGTATCAGACACCAATAATTTTTATCTGCTGGAAGATCTCATTCAAAATGACTATTATAAAAACAGGTTTAAAGCCATGATCCAAAAATAATTCTTTAAATGCTTTTTCACTATGTCCCGCTATTTCCTGGAAGTTTCTTACAATGGTTATAATTACAGCGGGTTTCAGAAGCAGGAGAATGCAAATACGGTTCAGGCGGAAATTGAAAAAGCCTTTTTATTGTTACAAAGAAATGAGATCAGCCTAACAGGCTCGTCCCGCACCGATGCCGGAGTGCATGCTTTGCAAAATTTTTTTCATTTTGATTATGAAGAACCAATCCATAGTCAATTCTTATATAAGATAAATGCTATTCTTCCGTCAGATATAGTGGTATTGAACATTCAAAAGGTAGAAGACGATGCTCATTGCCGCTTTGATGCAACAGGCCGCATTTACAGGTATTGTATATACCAGACTAAAAATCCATTTTTGAGAGACTGTGCCTATTATTTTCCTTATAAACTTGATTTGGAAAAACTGAACGAAGCTGCTCAACTCATAATGCAGTACAAGAATTTCACATCCTTTTCCAAACGCAACACGCAGGTAAAAAGTTTTTTGTGCGATATTCAACAAAGTGAATGGCGGCAAGAGGAGCATTTGCTTGTTTACCAGGTAAAGGCAAACAGATTTTTGCGAGGTATGGTTCGCGGCCTCACAGGAACGATGCTTAAGGTTGGACGTAAGAAAATTTCTATTGAAGACTTTAAACAGATCATAGAAGAAATGAATGCTTCAAAGGCTGATTTTGCTGTGCCGGCGAAAGGATTGTTTCTTACAAAGGTGGAGTTCCCTGTATCATGTACAAGGTATGAAGTGTAAGGTATAGGGTAGAAAATGACAAAGACTTGCTCATACGAAGAATAACTCGTGTTTACAATTTTATAAACTAAGTTTCGTCATGCCACCAAGTCTTTGTCATTTTCTACCTCATACCTCAAACCTCACACCTAAACCTTTACAGCGGCTATGCCGGGTAACTCTTTGCCTTCAAAATATTCAAGCAGCGCGCCGCCGCCGGTAGAAACATAGCTTACCTTATCTTCTACACCAAACTCGTAAACTGCAGCCACTGAGTCTCCGCCTCCAATTAACGAGAAGGCACCTGCCTGGGTAGCATCGGCTACAGCTTCAGCAATCATTTTCGTTCCATGCTTAAATTTATCCATTTCAAAAACACCCATCGGGCCATTCCAGAATATTGTTTTGGAACGTTTAACCACATTAGTAAACTGTTCGCATGCATAAGGACCAATGTCTAACCCCATCCAGCCTTCGGGTAT
>CAXTDO010000839.1:0-2962 GCA_964242315.1 uncultured Flavihumibacter sp. | reverse complement strand
TCAGTACATAAATATGAAGAGTTGAAGCAGGATTTGAGGATTAGAAATTATTTACAAAATTTTGCATCGAAATTTTGTAAATAATTCCTAATCCTGAAAATCCTGCTTCTCTGTGGTTAAAAAAATGTTGCAATCTACCCTCTCTTTACCTACTTTTGCGCATTATTTATAAATCGTACGGCAAAATCCGTACAACCTTAAAAAAATAGTTATGAAACAAGGTATCCATCCTCAGAGTTACAGATTTGTAATTTTCAGAGATATGAGTAACAACACATCTTTTCTGAGCCGGTCTACAGCCAACTCAAAGGAAACGGCAAAATGGGAAGACGGCAACGAATATCCCTTAATCAAGCTGGAAATTTCCAATACTTCACATCCGTTCTTTACCGGAAAATCAATGCTTGTAGACACCGCCGGACGTATTGACAAATTTAACAAACGTTACGAAAAGAGGGCAAAATAAAATACGCATTCTTGCAATAGACAATCCCTTCCTGCATCCAGGAAGGGATTTTTATTACTGGCAACAACCGAAAGTTGTAGATTTATATAATGAATTTTGTTGATGATGCTTCTGTAGAAAAGCAATTGTATCCGTTCACTTTAACCAGGCAGGTCGCTGATATTCGGATAGGCATTTTAACAATCCGTGAAAAATGGTTACGGTCGCTGGAAGGTGAAACAGGTGTTGCTATTTCTTCAAACCTGCTGCCGTCGAAACAAACAATCGCTTCTATAAGAATCGGAAGTAATGATACAAATGGGCCTGATGCTGTGTCGATTGAACATCCCTGGCAAATTTTTGCGTACAACGATTGGGCCCTTCGCCAGGATTTTGAACTGCTGACTGCAGGAAGGGTTTCTCAGCAAATACCTGCTTCCAACCAGGTAGTAAATCCTGAAAACGTTTTCATTGAAGAAGGGGCCAAAGTAACATTTTCAACCATTAACGCAAGTACCGGACCTGTGTATGTTGGTAGGAATGCTGAGATTATGGAGGGATGTATTATCAGGGGTCCCCTGGCATTGTGTGAAGGTGCGGTACTAAAAATGGGAACCAAAGTTTATGGGGCTACCACATTGGGTCCTTATAGTGTGGGTGGTGGTGAAATAAAGAATTCCGTATTCTTTGGTTATAGCAATAAAGGCCATGATGGTTACCTCGGTGATTCGGTAATTGGTGAATGGTGTAATCTGGGTGCAGGCACAACCAATTCTAACTTAAAAAATAATGCCGGCACGGTATCGGTTTGGAACCAGTCTACCGGGTGTAACATCGTCGTAGGACTAAAATGTGGTTTGCTAATGGGTGATTACAGTCGCAGTTCCATCAATACGGCGTTCAATACGGGAACGGTAACCGGGGTTTCCTGCAATATTTTTGGCAGTGGTTTAAAAGGAAATCATATACCAAGCTTTAGCTGGTGTGGCCAGGTAACCACGCGCTATGAATTCGACAAGGCAATTCGTGATATTGCAAACTGGAAGAAACTTAAACAACATACATTGCAGGAAGAAGAAATAAAAAGGCTGAAGTTTATCTTTGATAACTATTAAATTCATAACCATGAGAAAACAAATCGCGGCGGCTAACTGGAAGATGAATCTTACACAGCAGCAGGCACAACAATTATTAAAAGACGTTCTTGGCGCAAACATTCAGCTCCAGGAGAACCAGGAAGTTATTTTTGCTGTGCCATTTCCTTATTTGATACAGGCCAATAATGCGGTTGCTGACAAATCTAATTATTCCGTTGCTGCCCAAAACTGTTATCATAAAGTTGCGGGGGCTTATACCGGCGAAGTGTCGGTAGACATGTTATATTCTGTTGGCATAAGGTATTGCCTGGTAGGGCATAGCGAGCGCAGAGAGTATTTCAAAGAAACCAATCAGGATCTGGCTGAAAAAATAGACCTTCTGTTAATGCAGGAAATGACACCGTTGTTTTGCTGCGGAGAACCACTGGAGGTAAGGGAAGCAGGTCAGCAAAACAAGCATGTTGAAACACAGTTAATAGAATCGCTGTTTCACCTGACGCCCGATCAAATCATGAAAATTGTAATTGCGTATGAACCCATATGGGCGATAGGTACAGGTAAAACCGCCAGCACGCAGGAAGCGCAGGACATGCATGCGTACCTGAGATCAGTGCTTGCAGATCATTACGGGAATGACATTGCCGATTCCATTTCTATATTGTATGGCGGAAGTGTTAAAGCAAACAACGCTAAAGAACTATTTTCATCGAAAGATGTAGACGGGGGCTTAGTGGGTGGTGCTTCATTGATGGCCCTGGATTTTGTTGAGATTATGAAGGCCTTAAAATAGTTAAGGTTGCCTTAAAATCGCGTTATTTTAAACTTAAGATTGATTCTTGAGTTAATTTATATAAGAGGAATCATATATGAAACGAGATAATAGCCTTAAACCTTCGTCCTGGCAACATCATGATGAATTACTGAGCTGCCTGCTCATCAAAAAAGGAGTTCAGAAAAAAGCGGATATTTCAACGCTGACAGATTTTACGAATGTTTTCTGGAAGGATGATCTGCAAAAACATATAGAAGCTGAAGAAACAATATTAATTCCATTTTTGGTAAAGCATCGTTTTGAAAATGAGTATATCAGCATGATGAAGACAGACAACTCAATTATTAAATCTGTTTTTGACAGGCTGAATAAATTTGATCACCGGCATAAAGTCTTCGAGATTTTTGCCAACCTGGTAGAACAGCATATTCGTTTTAAAGAACGGTTTATTTTCGGAAAAGTACAGGAGCTACTTTCAGAAAAAGAGCTGGAAGAACTGGGGTTGCAGCTTCCAAATATAAGGGGCAGGAAGTGTACCGATTATCCTGTTAAGTTTTGGGAGCAATTTTCTTAAGCTGAAGTCTGGCTTTCTTTCACAATTATGAGAGGAAGTTCGGCTTTTTCCGTATCGTCCAGGCGGTCTATATG
>CAXTDO010000838.1:731-2966 GCA_964242315.1 uncultured Flavihumibacter sp. | reverse complement strand
ATGCAGGAACGCTCATTTACCAGGGTGATCTTACACCCGGATATGCGGGTAACTACAGATCTTTAAAACCTTCATTAGCACTGTCTGTAAGCAGGTTATTAACCCGGCATCTGGCACTAAGTGCAAACGTAACTTTTGGAAAGCTAACGGCGGATGAATCCAGGTATGTAGATCCGCAATGGCGGCAGGACAGAAGCTTTAATTTTACTACAAGAATGACAGAGCTTTCAGCTTTAGCAGTATGGAACTTTAATAAAACAGACAACTACCATCAGCCGCGTTTTACGCCTTATGTTTTTGCAGGAGCAGGAATAACGTTTTTACACACACGAAAAGACTGGAGCAAGGTAAACACCTCCGTATATGGTGAAGGGTCTCACGTACAGACGGGTTTGGCAATAGACACCTTGCAGCCGGCAGGCCGGATAGTAGCAGTGTTGCCCGTAGGAGCCGGTATTAAATACCGGTTTACTTCTCAACTGTCTTTTAATACTGCGGTTACTTACCGTTTTACTGCTTCAGATTATCTTGACGGATTTAAATATTCCGGTCATCCAGATAAAAGAGATCGCTACTACGGCTTATCACTTGGTGTGTTGTATACGTTTGGCCGTTACAGATGCCCGCCGGTTAAATGATGAAGCGAAATTGTGAGGCAGGATTCTCAGGATTAAAAATAATTTACAGAATTTTAAAGCAAAATTTTACATCGAAATTTCGTAAATTATTTTAATCCTGAGAATCCTGCTTCAATTCGAGCAAGCAGTCAGAACAAAAAGATAGGGATCTATTGAATGCTGCTTTTCAATAACGACTGGAAAGGTGCACAGCTCTATATGAAGAAAACGGGCCCCAGACCGTATTTGCCAAAGATGAAGCTTTTTACCGGAAGATGGTTTTTCAATTGTCCCTGGCAGGAGCCGATCCAGTAAGCCATTCCAGCACGCTTCTTCCAGCCGCTCGGTGTAGGAAAGATGCTGGCTTAAATCAATACGATTATCTCCGGCTAATTGCCGGCGTGATATTTTTGAGTAACTCACTAATAAAATTTCCTGTTGTAAAGAATTGGATTTCATAACGTTTATTAATCTTGAACTTCTGTCAGGACAGGTTAAGGTATCGCTATCCCTATGAATTTTACTGTATTTGATAAGTAAGCATAAAGAATCTCAAGTGTAAGCGATTTTAACCCTGTATATTTTGCAATAAAAATATTACAAGTTTAATTGCCTGTCAAGCGTATATCTACCTAAATAAGGGTTATTTGAAGTCTTCATACAGAATAATAGCCTTGTATAGTAAATAAATTGTACGTTTTGTTAAGCATAGTTAATTAAGACATTAAAATTTCTAAAAGAAAAGCGGTAAAAATTAGGAATAATGGATATTAATCATAAAGAAATCCACAAAATATCCGATTGGCATAATATTCGTTTAGAAGCAACTCGCTAAGTTATTCGTATTTAAAAATTTTTAATCTTTCGTACGTTATGAAGAACCAAAACCTGGTTGATTTTGGTCGGTCTTTGGTAACTGTGTGCTTACTGCTTACATTTTCTGCTTTAAAAGCTCAGACTTTTACCCCACGATATCAGTCCATCATTCCAAATTCAAATGCTTTTTATGAATATTTGCCACAGGCTTATTCATCTGAATCCCAAACTTATCCACTGCTTGTATTTCTTCATGGAGTAGGCGAACTGGGAGATGGAAGTCCTTCGTCATTAACCACCGTATTACGCAATGGACCGCCGAAGCTGATCAGTGAGGGAACTTTTCCGGCCATGTTCACCGTAAATGGACAAGCGTTTAAATTTATTGTAATATGTCCTCAGTTTATTGGCTGGCCTTCTCCAACAGATGTTCAGGGTGTTATTGATTATGCAGTAAGAACCTACCGAGTAAATACCAATAGAATATATCTCACCGGCCTTAGCATGGGCGGAGGCGGCGTCTGGGATTATGCAAGTTATAGTGCCGCCTATGCAAACCGGCTGGCGGCCTTGTTACCGGTGTGCGGCGCGTCAGGCCCAACGCCCTCGAAAGCACAGGTGATTGCCGCCGCTAATCTGCCAGTATGGGCCACTCATAACCAGATTGACCAAACCGTTCCTCCAACTTACACTACCGGTTGGATAGATGCTATCAATTCGTCATCACCGAAACCAACCGTTCTTGCCAAAAAAACAATTTTTGCCGCCGATAGTCACGACGCATGGACAGCTACCTATACCA
>CAXTDO010000838.1:0-721 GCA_964242315.1 uncultured Flavihumibacter sp. | reverse complement strand
ATGCTGCAATATCAGAGAGGGTCTGCACAACCGGTGAATCAGCTACCTGTTGTAAATGCAGGCAACGATATAACAATTACCCTGCCGGTAAATAGTGTATCCCTTACCGGTAGTGCAACAGACCCTGACGGAAATATCAACGGTTATAGCTGGTCGAAAATATCAGGATCTGCGCAATTTTCCATCAACAGCAGCACTGTTACCAACCCAACAATCAGCAACCTTGCTGCTGGTACATATACCTTTCGACTTACCGCTACCGATAACGGCGGCGCCTCTAATTACGACGATGTAAATATTATTGTGAATGCAGCTCCATCACCGGGCGTGTCTTTACCAGCGCGGATAGAAGCTGAAAGTTATACTGCTATGTCAGGCGTTCAAACTGAGAATGCCTCGGATGCCGGTGGCGGACAAAATGTTGGCTTTATTGACTCGGGAGACTGGATGGATTATCGTGTATCCGTTGCCGCTGCCGGAACTTTTACAGCCAATTTCCGAGTGGCATCTCCCTATGCCGGACAACAATTGCTTTTAAAAAATGCTGCGGGAACGACCCTAGCAACCGTTAGTATTCCGCAAACCGGCGCTTATCAAACCTGGACAACCGTTACCGCATCGGTTACCTTACCTGCGGGCAGTCAAACGTTGCGAGTCTACTCAGGCAAAGGCGGCTGGAACTTCAGTTGGTTAGAATTTTTATCGGGTACTCAAACGATTG
>CAXTDO010000837.1:0-2978 GCA_964242315.1 uncultured Flavihumibacter sp. | reverse complement strand
CCGTGGACCTCCGTGGCACCTCGGCGTTTCCTCTGTGGTTAAAAAAAACACTTAAAAAATTTATATGGCGGCGGTAAACTGTTTTAAAAACCGCAGATCATTTTCGCTGAAAAGCCTGAGATCATTCATCTGGTACTTCAACATGGCAGGACGTTCGATGCCGATGCCAAAAGCATAGCCGGTGTACTTATTACTATCTATACCGCAGTTTTCTAAAAGTTTCGGATGAGCCATACCACAACCCAGTATCTCCACCCATCCGGTATGTTTGCAAACATTACAGCCGCTGCCATTACAGATCAAACAGCTTATATCCATTTCGGCACTCGGTTCGGTAAAAGGAAAGTAAGAAGGCCGGAAACGGATCTTGACATCATTATTAAACATTTCCTGCACAAAGAAATAAAGCGTCTGCTTGAGATCAGCGAAAGAAACGTTCTCATCAATATACAAACCTTCTACCTGGTGAAAGAAGCAATGCGCTCTTGCACTGATTGTTTCGTTGCGGTACACCCTTCCCGGACATACAATGCGTATGGGTAGTTTACCTTTTTGCATCTCACGCACCTGTACGCTCGATGTATGCGTACGAAGCACCCAGTCAGGGTTTTGATTGATATAAAAAGTGTCCTGCATATCGCGGGCAGGATGGTTCTCGGGTAAGTTAAGGGCGGTAAAATTATGCCAGTCGTCTTCTATTTCGGGACCTTCGGCAACGGCAAAGCCCAGTCTTTGAAAAATAGAAACAATGCGGTTACGTATAAGGCTCACAGGATGACGGGTGCCAATGGAAAATGAATCACCAGGGAGACTGATATCTATGTTACCTGCCTGTGAGGGTTGGCCATTGGAAGAGATGGCCGCTTTTAATGACTCAAATTTATTCTCGGTAAACTGTTTGAACTCGTTTAGAAGCCGGCCAAATTCTTTTTTATTCCCATTGGGAACACTTTTCATTTCGCTCATCACCTGTTTCACCAGTCCCTTTGTTCCCAGATATTTGATGCGGAAGGCTTCTACTGTTTCCTGGTCTGAAGCCGCAAATGCATTGATCTCTTCTTTGTATGTTTCAATTTGCCGTAACAATTCTTCCATAAAAGCAAAGATAAGAAAGATGAAAGATGTAAGTTTAAAGTTTAAGGTTCACGCTTTAAAGTTAGTTTGGAAGTCTGGAAGTTCGTAACCAACTTTAAACCCTGAACGGTAACCTTCAAACTAAACTAATGGCGATCACCGATTTCCTTGAACCACTGAACATTCACATGCTGTCTAACGATGAAGCTTATAAAGAAGGGCAGCTAGGCAAATCAATAGCGGTTTATGAAAATGAATTTCCCGATTTGGAACGGGTAGATATCGTACTGGTAGGGTGTAATGAAGAAAGAGGCAACACCGGCCGCAAAAAAACCGAACATGCGCCGGATGCCATTCGTGCACAATTTTACCAGCTTTTCTACTGGCACTTCGATGTAAAGATTGCCGATGTAGGCAATATCAAACAAGGCGCAACGCTGGCTGATACTTATGCAGCATTAAAAACAGTTATCAGGGAACTAACAGAAGAGGGAAAAACGGTGATTATTCTTGGCGGCTCTCATGATCTTACCTTGTCTCAATATGGTTCCTATAAAGATAATATGCAGGTAATTGAAGCCGTTTGCGTAGATGCCAGGGTAGACCTCAGCATTGAAATGCCACAGCCCAGCGAAAAATTTCTGATGGAGATACTTACGGGCGAACCCAACTATATCAGGCACTACAACCACATTGGATTTCAAAGTTATTTTGTGCATCCGAGAATCCTGGAAACGATGGACAAACTCCGCTTTGATTGCTTTCGTGTAGGCAATGTAAAAGACAATATAGAAGAGATGGAGCCGGTGATTCGTAATTGCCATTTATTTAGTTTTGATATTTCTGCTATCGCGAATGCCTTTGCGCCATCCAATTCCATTTCACCAAATGGTTTTGATGGAGAGCAGGCCTGTACTTTGATGCGTTATGCGGGATTAAGTCCAACAGTCAATACGATAGGTATTTATGGATACAATCCTGAAAAAGATCGTGGTAATTTAACGGCCAGGCAAATCAGCCATATGTTATGGTATGTGCTGGATGGAAGAAGCAAGGGAAAACAGGAAGCGGATATTACAGACAGCAACTCGTTCAATGAGTACCATACTGTTTTTTCAGAAGTGCAAAGTATCTTTCTTCAAAGTAAAAGAACCGGCCGCTGGTGGATGCAACTTCCCGATCAACAGTTTATAGCCTGTTCTTATAAAGATTATCTACAGGCCGGCAGCAACGAAATCCCGGAACGCTGGCTGCGGGCGCAGGAGAGAACATGATGTTATGGTTCCTTCCTTCATATATTCAACCTCAGGTGCTAGAATTTAACCGCGGAGGGCACAGAGGAGGAAACGCAGAGGCGCAGAGGAAACCCTCTGCGCCTCTGCGTTTCCTCCTCTGTGCCCTCTGCGGTTAAAAAAACTCTTTGTACATAAGGATGAATATATCTTCCGAACTTGATGGTAACTTTAACCTTAAACCAGGCACTTTGAACCTTACTCCAGTCTTAGCTATTATCTTGCTTGCAGGTTGTGCTGCACCCGCCAAAATCAGCAGCACTATCAATACAGGCACAACCAGCACCGTTAGTTCATCCATAAAAAAAGAATTCTGGGAGCAACCTGAATTTCACAATGCTCATATAGGCGTTTGCATTTATGATGTTAACGAAGCAAAATATTTATACAACTACCAGGATGATAAATATTTTGTTCCTGCTTCCAACACAAAAATAATTACCCTCTACGCCGGAATGAAATTTTTAAAAGATTCATTACCCGGTATCCGCTACCGCGAAAACGCGGATACCTTTTTTATTTATCCAACCGGAGATCCCAGCCTGCTGCATGCCGACTTTAAGAAACAACCGGTAATTGAAAAACTTCAAAAGACACCAAAAAAACTGGTGC
>CAXTDO010000836.1:0-2991 GCA_964242315.1 uncultured Flavihumibacter sp. | reverse complement strand
AAGTAATACTGCTTTTACATCTTGTGGTAACGCAGCAATTTTTTTATTTTTATAATCATAGCACACCATTCCGGTTTTTGCGGTTGCAATAACGATGTTCCTTTCTTCGGCTTCTAATTCAATTTTATAATAAAGTTCAAAAGTAACTTTCGTAAAATCTCCGGCAGATACGGAAACTTTGATGTTGTTTCCATAAAACAATTCCTTTTTAAAATCAATTGCCGCATCGCTCATTATTAAACTCACACCCCCAACGTTAAATTCGTTGTAACCAAAATGTTCAAGAAATTTAACCCTGGCCTCGTGCAGTAACGACAGAATAGTATCATTACCTACATGTCCGCCATAATTTATGTCTGTTATACGGATTGGTATAATAGCGCTGAATGAGTAAGTGGCTGGTACATCAATTTTGATCCGGGGCATAAATTCTTTTATGAATTACTATTTAAAGAAATCTTTAAGAATCACTATTGCCTGTCTTTTGTTATAAGGTCCTTAAAGTCGAGGATGTCCATGAAATTAGTGGAAGAAGGTACAAAAGAAGTGTTGATAATCTCGTTGCGCCAGGCCTGAAAACGTGACTTCCATATAAGGCTTTCAAGGAAGTTTTTATCAAAGTATCCCTCCACTTTATCTATATCACTATCATCATTAATGAATAAAAGTACATGCAGGAATTTCGATGAAATTTTAGTTTGCTGGCCGTTAGGACCAGTGATACTGATATATTTAGAACCCGGATTATTGATAATTTCCGGATTCTGAATAATTACGCCGTTTGCATTTCGAATTGGTTTTGCAGCAATTGCAATCTGTAATTCATCGCCTGGAAAAGTTGATTTTTTTACTATCGTGTTCTGTAACTCCTTAGTATTTTTTGTGTAACTTTTATCAACTTTTAAAATCGTTGCCGGAGGAACTTCAATGACCTCATTGGCTTCCGGCTTACTGATAAGAGGCAACGACTCTGCAATAGGCTGCTTGGATTGAGCTTTTTTATTGATTGTACCTGAAGTGCCAGCTAATTTATTCTTAAAAAAATCTACATTGTTAAAATAAAGAAATCCTATTACTACAGCTCCTGATATGGCAGCAGCCGTCATGATATAACTTAACAGCCTGACTTTTCGCTTTATGATCGGGGAATGTTGGTGTGATTTATTGTCATTAAGTGAAGTAGTAATCTTGCTCCATGCATTGAGTGGGGGTGCAATTTCATAGTCGAACAATCTAGGTGAGGTGCTTAATAAATCCTTGTTCGTTGTAAGTTCTTCTGAAATATGATTCCAGGCAGCCGGCGGTGGCTGAACTTCGAAACTAATTAATTTATCTTTATATGAATTTGACATTATTTCCGAATGAGCGATTTACGTTTTTCATCTAAAAACTGTTCCACTTTCTTCTGCAATACACCCTTGGCCCTGGCTAACTGAGATTTGCTGGTTCCTTCACTGATGTTTAACATATTGCCTATCTCTTTATGTGAATACCCTTCAATTGCATACAGGTTAAATACAGCTCGGTAACCCGGAGAAAGTTCCTGTACAAGTTTAATAATGTCTTTCTCCGCAAGTTTATCCAACGCATTAAGTGAACCATCTTCTACAATTAAATCGTCTTTTTCCGTAATGCTGAATAAATTCGTTTTCTTCCTGAAAAATTCAATGGAAGTATTTACAAATATTCTTCTTATCCATCCTTCAAATGATCCTTCGTTTCTAAAACGATTAAGATTTCTGAAAATTTTTATAAATCCTTCCTGTAGTAAATCCTGAGCGTTTTCTGTATTATTGGAATAACGAAGGCAGACAGCATACATTTTAGGAGCAAAACGCTTGTATAATTCCTCCTGCATTTTGCTGTCCCCGCGCAAACATCCGTCTATCAAGTCGGCTTCATTAATATTTTGGTTGCTTAATATGTTCACAATCGGGGATTTATACGCTCTTTTAATGGTTAGTTAGCATTTGTTGCAAAAATGCAACCATTTTATCTGTGGCTTTTTTACGGTGGCTGAAGAATCCTTTTTCCTCTAAAGTCATTTCACCAAACGTTTTTTGGCTTTCCAAAGGGATAAACACCGGATCATACCCAAATCCGTTCGTTCCCCGGGGATGATAACCGATCTTTCCTTCACAAATTCCTTCAAATAAAAATTCGCCATTCTGTAATTTAAGTGATATAACGGTTCTAAAACGGGCGGTTCGGTCTGTGATATCTCTTAAGTGGTTAAGTAATTTGTCTGTGTTATTATTAAAATGCTTGTCTCCCTTGCAGTACCTGGCACTCATTACTCCTGGTTCACCATTTAAAGCCTTTACTTCAAGGCCGGTATCTTCACTAAAGCAGTCTTTACCGGTTAAAGAAAAAATTGTGTTAGACTTCTCAGAAGCATTCCCTTCAAGTGTAGGATGAGGTTCGGGAATGTCTATATTGATACCGGCCTGCTTAAGCGTAATAATGTATACGCTATTTCCAACGGCAACTTGTATTTCGGCCGCCTTATGGTCATTATTGCTTGCAAAAATCAATTCAAACATATAGTGATCTTCATAATTAAAGTTAATAAGTAGCGTGGTAACGAACTACAATTTAAAAAATTGCTGTAAGCTAAGCCATAGTTTGCTCTTCAATTGTTTACTTTCGGTGGTAGTCATAAACAATTTTTCCAGTGCAGGCGCAGTCATCAATGAGATGTCATTCCGAAATAAAGGATTAAAAAAATCCGGTTTCTCGCGGTCAAGGATATTTGAAACACAATCACCAAAAATTAGTATTGCCCCGGGTTTTAAAATACTGATATTTTCTTCATTCGCCTGCTCATTGGCGGTGTTAACAATGGCAATGTCTTCAATGCCAAGCTTACAGGCTATTAATATTTTGCTTAAAAAATCCAGATGTTCTTCAGGTAAATACTCTATATCGCTATAGTGCACAAGGATCAAAATATTTTTCAAGTTTTCCCCCAAAAATCTTGTGGTATATGCT
>CAXTDO010000835.1:0-3005 GCA_964242315.1 uncultured Flavihumibacter sp. | reverse complement strand
ATAATTTACAAAATCTTGCATTGAAATTCTGTAAATTATTTAATCCTGAAAATCCTGCTCTGCGGTTAAAAAAACTCACAAATGAATCGCCTCTCCATAAGCCACTTCAATAGCGTCTTTCACGCCTTCACTGATGGTGGGATGAGGGTGTATGCTGTTCAATACTTCATGATAGGTAGTCTCCAGTTTGCGTGCTGTAACGGTTTCAGCAATGATCTCTGTTACATTATAGCCGATCATATGCGTCCCAAGCCATTCTCCATATTTCGCATCAAATATTACCTTCACAAAACCTTCTGTGGCTCCTGCTGCGCTTGCTTTTCCTGAGGCGCTTAACGGAAACTTGCCCACTTTGATTTCGTAGCCTGCAGCTTTAGCCGCCGCTTCGGTATAACCTACTGAAGCTATTTCAGGGGTACAGTAGGTACATCCCGGTATATTGTTGTAATCTATTCCTTCCGGCTGGTGGTTGTATTTCTTTTCGTTATAAGCAATATTCTCAACACAGACAATGCCTTCTTTAGATGCTACGTGTGCGAGTGCCTGTCCCGGTGCGCAATCTCCGATGGCGTACACACCAGGCACGGTAGTATTATAAAATTTATCTACTACAATTCTTCCTTTGTCGGTTTTTACACCGGTTTCTTCCAGGCCTATTCCTTCAAGGTTGGCAGTAACACCGATAGCGCTCAGCACTATTTCAGCTTCAAGCGTTACATTGCCATTTGCTGTTTTTACGGTTGCCTTTACCAGCTCACCGGATGTGTCCAGCGATTCAACTGAAGAGTTAACCATGATGTCAACTCCCATTTTCTTGTATTGTTTGTCAAGTTCCCTGGAGATTTCTTCATCTTCCACGGGAACAACTCTTGGCAGAAATTCAACGATCGTAACTTTAGTGCCCATGCTGTTGTAGAAATAGGCAAATTCAACTCCTATTGCCCCGCTGCCTACCACGATCATTGACTTAGGCTGTTTTGGTAACGACATGGCTTCACGGTATACTATTACTTTTTTACCATCCTGCTTCAGGTTGGGTAATTCACGGCTTCGTCCACCGGTTGCTACAATAATATGTTTGGCTTCTATGGTTTCTTTGTTGCCGTCTGCCTTGCTTACTTCTACTTTTCCGTTACCTGCGAGCTTTCCATATCCCATGATCACGTCGATCTTGTTTTTCTTCATCAGGAACTGAACCCCTCTGCTCATCTTATCAGCTACAGCGCGGCTTCTTTTGATAACGGCTTCGAAATTGTGCTGCCCGGTTGCCGAGAGGCCATAAGCTTCCGCATGTTTGATATACTCGTATACCTGGGCGCTTTTCAACAATGCTTTTGTCGGGATACAACCCCAGTTGAGGCAGATGCCTCCCAGGCTTTCTTTTTCAATAACGGCTGTCTTAAAACCTAATTGAGCAGCTCGTATTGCCGCTACATATCCTCCCGGTCCGGTCCCGATAACAAGAACATCGTATGCCATAAAATGTAGATTTTTATTAATATTTAAACGACTTGCGAAACTACTTCACAATGTGCAGATCGCCAAAATTCAGGTATGAGGTATGGGGTATGAGGTATGAGGAAAAAAGACGTATCGCTGCGGGATTTTTTTCTTACCTCATAACCCATACCCCATACCTCATACCTATTCTCTACATTTGCCCCATAATCAAACAACATGAAACTGGATATACTCGCCATAGCCGTTCATCCCGACGATGTAGAACTGGGATGCTCCGGCACATTGATCATGGAAAAAAGGAATGGTAAAAGAACCGGGGTGCTGGATCTTACGAGAGGTGAACTGGGAACCAGGGGTACGGCCGAACTTCGTGAACAGGAAGCAGCCAAAGCTGCCGGTATTATGAACCTGGATGTAAGAGAAAATGCTCTTTTAGCAGATGGCTTCTTTCGTAACGATGAAGCCAGTCAGCGTATACTGATCCGCTTTATACGTAAATACCAACCGGAGATTGTAATTGCAAACGCACTTGATGACCGCCATCCCGATCATGGCAGGGCCGGGCATCTTATATCGGACGCATGTTTCCTGAGTGGATTACGAAAGGTAGTTACAGAAACAAAAGATGGAGTTACCCAACAGCACTGGCGCCCAAAGTATGTGTTTCATATCATACAGGACCGCTACCGGGAGCCCGACTTTGTATATGATATCTCTGCGGCTGCAGATGAAAAAATTGAAGCCATAAAAGCCTATTCATCGCAGTTTTATTCCGCTGAATATGAAAGCGGCGAGCCACAGACTTATATCTCAACCCCTCAGTTTCTTGATTCAATTATCGGAAGGCAGGCTATGTTCGGCAAAATGATCGGTGTAAATTACGGTGAAGGTTATAATGTTGAAAAGATGATCGGCATTAGCAGCTTCGATGCGTTTATTCAAAAAGATACCTGATAGCTATCAGCATTCAGGTTTCAGCTTTAGTAGTAATTAATAGTTACCCGGATAACACGTAATGGTTTACCCTTTAATTAACTTATAATAAGTCTGCACTGCATTTAACAGCCGTCGAAAATAAAGATCCATATTAGCAGCGAAAAAGCTGATAACTGATGGCTGATAGCTGAAAGCAGTTCTAATTTTGTATTACCGCTAACAACTTATTAACGTTAATGCGTTACCTTCGCGTTTTAATGTACCTCAATATGGCAGTTCCAAAGTTTACAAACGTACCTCATTCATTTCACTCAGAACTTAAAAGCAGGATCACCAGTTATTTTGAAGAAGTAGGCAAATCTACATATGGAAACTATTCTTTATTTAGCAAAGCTGTTATCTTAATGGTAAGCTTTGTACTGGTTTATATTCACCTTGTTTTTTTTACTCCCAATACTTTTTTCTCCATCCTTGAATGTGTTATTCTGGGTGGTATCGTTTCTTCTATCGGTTTTAATGTTATGCATGATGGCGCGCATGGCAGCTTCAGCAAATATAAATGGGTAAACCGTTTCGCAGCATTTTCATTAAACATATTAGGTGGCAAC
>CAXTDO010000834.1:0-3012 GCA_964242315.1 uncultured Flavihumibacter sp. | reverse complement strand
GTACCACGGAGGTTCACGGAGGAGCTTCCTCCGTGAACCTCCGTGCTACCTCTGCTTTTCCTCCGTGGTTAAAAAAATGGTTCACCTGATAAGGCTATTCACCGCTCACCGCCGGGGCTTTCTTTTTTACCTGCTTGCCTGTTAATGACCTGATGAGGGTTACCTCTTCACCACTAAAAGCAGATCCATCTTTCCTGAAAATATCATGAAACCAAACCTTTGGCTCTTGCCCGCCGGGCATCGGTGTATCCCATGCGTAGATGGTATTTGTTTTACCCGATACAAATCCCCAGTTAAAAGCCGCAACGTTTTCCTTCTTTAATAAGGGCATTATATTCGCAAACCTGCTGCCGCGGGTACGCGCCATGTACTCGGTACAAATCAGTGGACGATCAAATTTCCTAAGCGAATCAATTACTTTCAGGTGTGCCGTTTCGTTTTCATAATTATGGTATGTGATCACATCTGAATTTTCGAGCTGGTATTTATTCAGGTCAACCAGCTTATCGTTCCATACACCTGCTGATAAAGGCTGACTTGGATTGACTTCGCGGCCCCATGCAAATACTTTTTCCAGTAACGGCATGCTCTTGTTACCATATGATGAGTTACCGGGTTCGTTATACAAATCCCATAAGAAAATCCTCCTGTCTGATTTAAAAGTAGTAAGTACATCCTTCACATATTTCTCCAACATGCCGGTTATGGAAGGATCATCATATAAAAGCTTTCCCGGATCTCTTACCCAGCCAGAGTTGTGTACCCCTACTTTTGGCGCCGGTTGCGGACCCGCTTTGTACGTCTCATTCCAGCAATCATCAAAAAACACGAACATCGTGGCTATATGATGTTTTGCAGCAATGGTAAGATAGCTTCTCATGCGTTGCTTAAAGCCGGAAGGATCTACTTCCCAGGCAACATGATGCAAAAAAACACGCATCCCATTAAAGCCAAGCGATTCGGCAAAACCAAGTTCGCGGTCGATAGTGGCAGGATCGAACGACTCCTTTTGCCACATCTCCAACTGGTTGATGGCGGAGCTGGGCTGAAAATTACTACCCCTTACCCAGCCCCATTTTTTATACCAGGCGTTGGCCTGTTCTTTTGTCCATACTTTTCGTACCTGCGCTACCGTTAGATTGGTGGTTACAGCCACAACAAACAAAAGGGAAATGATTTTTTTCATTTGGGAGATTTTTAGCTTTCAGCCTTTAATGAATTTGTTTATTTTTTAAAA
This sequence comes from uncultured Flavihumibacter sp., assembly GCA_964242315.1. Taxonomy (GTDB): domain Bacteria; phylum Bacteroidota; class Bacteroidia; order Chitinophagales; family Chitinophagaceae; genus JADCRZ01. The sequence continues at coordinate 1,775 of CAXTDO010000834.1, read as the reverse complement.
ATCCTACTCAGTCTTTTAACTATTTTGCAACGGGGAAGGAAGCGATCCTCAACCGGGCTGCGCCCATGGGTATCAACTCGATAGGCTGTTCTTTCGTTGCAACGGTAACAGGACTTTGAGGCAGTACATCACACAAACCGTATTTATCTAATGTCCATTCAGGAATTATTTTTCCGGTTGCTTTTAAAGTGACTGGCGTTGCATCCGGTGTAAACGGGTAATTATCCGCAGGCCAGGGTTTCTTTTCAACTTTGAATTGTTCTTCCAGGGGCTTGTTGTTCAATACAAGACCGTAGTTCCACATACTTACCGGATAAATTTCGAAAGAAGGCCATTTGGCCTGATCTGCCACTGCCTGCCATTTTGAATCTCCAATCGCTGACTTCTTTGAATCCATCATCTTATAAAACTCATCGATCTTCAAAGAAAAGGTGAGTGGTCCATAGTTAATGCTTACGCTGTTTTTATTCTGCTTCCATTCATCCAAATGCAATTTCATTGGTAATACTAATTCAACTACATCGCCTTCTTTCCAAACTGTTTCAATGCGTGCATAAGAAGAACCTTTCATGGGTACCTGCACCGGTGATCCATTTACCAATATAGCGGCTTCATTACACCAGGCGGGAATACGCAGGTACATCGGAAACTTAACCTGCCGGGCAGTACTTACTTCAAACCTGATCCGGTCTTCAAAAGGATAGTTAGAAACTTCTTTCAAAGTAACCTGCTGGCCGTTGCCTACTTTCACCGTAGTTTCACAGGAGTTGTACATCATTGCAGCAATGCCTTTATCGTTGGTAGCCATCCATAAATGTTCTGCATAATAAGGCCAGCCCTGTGCATGGTTGTGCTGGCAGCAACGGCTGCTGAAAGGATTCATCATCAAAAAAGGGCCTTCATTTTGTAAACCCGGACTATGATTTTTACTGTCACTTATCACCATGTTGGGAGCAGTAAGATATCTAAGGCCTTTAAAGTCGGGCATAACTGCTGCCGGGTAGGTATTGAAAGCTACGTCTTCGCAATTATCGGCCCACATAGGATCACCGGTAATGGCAGATAAGATTTCGTCGGATGCCATTTGTTCTACCATTCCGCATACTTCTACCGCCTGCCTTGGATCATCGTACCCTTTTCTCGCGTTTTCATCTGCACCAAACATGCCTCCGGGTACCTGTCCGTACATGTTTCTGATTAGATGGAAATCAGCGTAGGTTGCATGTAACTGGCCGGTATCTTTTGTTTGCATGTAATAGGTAGCGGGCTCACGAAAGCATTGGGCTATGTTTACATTGTGCCAGTTAGGCAGGTTGTTTTTCTGAGCCCAGTTAGCAGTATTTCTATGAATTTTTCCGGCTAGGTCGAGCAGCCATTTCTCACCGGTGATGTTGTAAAGCCAGTATATGCTATAGAGGTTGTCGCCTCCCCTGCTGTTCTCCCAATAAATCTTTAGCAATTTGTCGTCAGGAACTGTAGATTGCCATTTGAAATATTTTGTCATGAAAGGAATAACGCGGGTATCTTTTGAATATTCGTAGTAAGATTGCATGCACCATAGCATGATCATATTAGGCCACAAGTCGGGGGTTTGACCTTTGTTGTCCTGGTGTTGGTTTTCAACGATCCGCGGACCAAAATAGCCATCCGGCTGCTGGCTTTGAAAAACCTTATCGAGCCACAATTTTGTTTCACTGATTATTTTTTCATCTTTCAGGATATAGCCCAGGTTGCCATAACCTTTTAACCAAGGTGGTACTTCTTCCCAGCTATGG
>CAXTDO010000833.1:0-3012 GCA_964242315.1 uncultured Flavihumibacter sp. | reverse complement strand
GAACAGGGTTTTACAGTTACCGGCTTGCCGTAGCTGAAGCCGGTAATATATCAAGTGCAGCCTGCCGTGTTGTTTCTAACATAGTAACGGTAAGGGTTAATGCAAACCCTGTCATTGCTGCGTCTGTTAATAAACCGGTTTGTGATCAGGGCACTCTAGAGTTGCAGGCTTCAGGAGCCAGTCAATACCTGTGGTCAGGACCCGGCGGATTTACGTCCATGTTTTCAAACCCGAAATCAGTTGCCACGCTCTCCAGCAAGGGTACTTATTACGTTAAAGCCACAACCGACAGGGGTTGTTCCGGCGCAGATTCGGTGATAGTTGAGGTGTTACCCAAAGCGGAGGTTGATGCAGGCAGTGATCAGCATCTTTGCGAAGGCAACAGCGTAGTATTACACGCAACAAATGCAGCTTCATATCTATGGTTCCCGGCCACCGGACTCTCTTCTTCTACCATTCGTGACCCGGTTGCAAGGCCTGTTGATTCAACCCTTTACATAGTTACTATTAAAGACAATAATGGTTGTGTTGCAAGCGACAGCATCAGGATAAACGTTTCGAGAAAACCCGTTGCAATTGCCGGTGCTGAAATACAGTTGTTTGAAGGGCAATCAGCTATGCTGAATGGAATTGTGCGTGGAAGTAATGTTCAGTTCAGTTGGAGTCCTACAACTTATATGACCAATAGCACTTCCTTAACTCCAACAGTAATGCCTCCTGATACCATTAGTTATCTACTAACCGCAACTTCAAACGATGGATGCGGGACCGCAACGGATAAGGTATTTGTGAGAGTCTACCAGAAAGTAATTGTTCCCAATGCGTTCTCTCCAAACGGAGATGGAATTAATGACGTTTGGAATATAGAAAAGCTGCAGACATACAACAACGCCCTGGTAACTGTCTTTAACCGGTACGGACAGATCGTATTCAAATCGGTAGGATATAGTAAAAAATGGGACGGAACCTATAACGGCAGGGAGTTGCCCTTCGGAACTTATTATTATACGCTCGATCTGAAGAACGGCACTAAGATGACAAGTGGCTGGGTGCTGATTGTAAGGTAGTGTACTATTATTCTGAACTGTGATTTAATGATTATTTGATTGGCATGATTGAATTATTAAAATTCTTTTAGAACACTTACAGTCAAATATATCTTGATGGTTATTTTCGCTGGCAAATCATGCCAATCAAATAATCATTAAATCACAGTTCAAATATTCTCAACTAGGTTATGTTTGCAAAAAAATATCATGAAAGATCTGATACTGGAAGCGTGGAATGATCGCAGTCTGTTAAAGGATACTAAATATACTGATGCGGTAAAAGCAGTAATTGAAGAAGTGGATAAGGGCAGGTTACGTACCGCCTCACCTGTTGAAAATAGTTCCGATGGTACAGGCTGGCAGGTAAACGAATGGGTAAAGCAGGCGATACTAATGTATTTTGGCATTCGTCAAATGGAAACATTTTCTCTGCCTCCTTTTGAGTTCTACGACAAGATGCAACTGAAAAGCGATTATGCTTCACTGGGAGTAAGAGCGGTGCCTCATGCGGTGGCAAGATATGGAGCCTTCCTGGCGAGAAATGTTGTTTTGATGCCGAGCTACGTAAATATAGGCGCCTATGTAGATGAAGGCACCATGGTAGACACCTGGGCTACTGTTGGAAGTTGTGCGCAGATCGGTAAGGGCGTTCACCTGAGTGGCGGTGTGGGCATCGGCGGTGTACTGGAACCGTTGCAGGCTTCCCCTGTGATTATTGAAGACGGTTGTTTTCTTGGATCCAGGTCTATTGTAGTGGAAGGTGTTATAGTAGAGAAGGAAGCGGTGCTGGGCGCCAATGTTGTGTTAACACAAAGCACTAAAATCATTGATGTAAGCGGCAGCGAGCCGGTAGAATTTAAAGGAAGGGTTCCGGCAAGAAGTGTTGTGATTCCGGGTACTTACGCAAAAAAATTTCCCGCCGGCGAATACCATGTTAGTTGCGCACTGATCATAGGCAAACGAAAACCAAGTACTGACCTTAAGACGAGTCTTAACGATGCATTGAGGGATTTTAATGTATCTGCATAACGAGCCAACCTTTCAAAAACCTATAAGGCAAAGCGCAAACCTATAAGGTCTTTAAGACCTTATAGGTTTAAAATCGCAGCATGAATCTTTCACTCAAAAAACCAAATATCACTTTCGCCGGATTTATCTTCACATTCTTCGGCGCAGTATTATTTTCTACAAAAGCTATCATCGTAAAAAAAGCTTTTGCAGATACAACGGTAGATGCATTGACCCTGCTCACGTTAAGAATGGTTTTTTCACTTCCCTTTTTTCTGGGAATGGCATTTCTTGTTTCGAACTCAAATGACAACGTCAGGCTGACCGTACGGCAATGGATACCTGTTATTATCATAGGCATGTTCGGATATTATCTTAGCAGCCTTTTTGATTTTGTAGGACTCCAATACATTTCTGCAGGACTGGAACGGCTCATCCTTTTTCTATACCCTACGTTCACGGTGTTAATAAATGCATTTGTATATAAACAAACGATCAGGGGTATTCAAAAGATTGCGCTGGCCTTTACTTATGCCGGCATTGCGATCGCTTATTACGGCGAGCTGCATATCGACATTTCAAATCCCAATTTTCTTTGGGGAAGCTTCCTGATCTTTTTATGTTCCATCACTTACGCTATTTACATAGTGGGCAGCGGAAGGCTGGTTCCGGTAGTAGGACCAACAAAGTTTACCGCTTATGCAATGCTATCAGCTACAGTTGGAATATTCATTCACTTCCTGTTCAATGGCAGCTATAATATGCTGCTTCATTCAGGTGTAGCGTTATGGAGTTATGGTATTGTGCTGGCTGTTCTGGCAACAGTTATCCCATCGCTGCTCATTTCAAACGGCATGAAGCGGATTGGGTCTAATAATGTGGCTATCATTTCCGGTATAGGGCCGGTATCAACGATTATCCAGGCACATTTCATTTTGGGAGAGCCTATATTCCC
>CAXTDO010000832.1:0-3020 GCA_964242315.1 uncultured Flavihumibacter sp. | reverse complement strand
GTAGTACGACGATTGCTGGTATTGACAAATTTGCCTAGTTCATCCAGCGACTCGGTATACGAGTTATTAAGATTGGTTGACTTGCCATTGTATGCCTGAGCGGTGACCTTTAAGCTTGAACTGGAGTCAAGCTGGTATTCATAAAAGCCGTTCAGGCTATTACGGTACCTGCTGCTGAAGCTGTTGCCGTTGTCATTGATATAATACAGCGTATCAGGTAAAATATATTTACTTTGGGTAAGTCCTCTCGCTTCAGTATTTAATTTCTTATACTGATAGCCGGTATTGAAGCTTATTTTATCGTTATTCCATTTGTTGGAATACAGCGCTCCTAGATTCCAGCTTTTTGGCAGCCCCTCTCCATAATAGTTTCCACCGTATCCGGCTCCGCTAAAGTTATCTCCGCCACCGTCTGATGAATAAAATGTCATGCCTCCTTCTTCATAAACATCCAAATTACCTGATGAGCCGTACTTGTCGCTTTCCTGCCAGCTTAGCCCCGTTTTGCCTGTATTGGACATGATACCATAAGCAGAAAGCTTTCGCTTTCCTTTAAATGCATTAAACATGGCGCTGTTGTTCCAGTATTTGTTTGCATCACTGCCCAACTCAAGTTTTCCAAAGTATCCCTGTTTACGGTTGGCCTTTAATTTAAGATCTATTGTTTTTGTTTTCACTCCATCATCAATACCGGTAAAAGTTGCCTGGTCGCTTTTCTTGTCATACACCTGCACCTTATCTACCGCATCAGACAACATATTTTGTGTAACGATGGTAGGGTCGTCACTAAAAAATTCTTCGCCATCCACCAGCACTTTTTGCACTGCCTGGCCCTGCGCTGTTATCTTGCCATTTTTGTCTACCTGTATTCCAGGTAATTTTTTCAACAGGTCTTCAACAGTAGAGCCAGCCTTTAAATGAAAGCTATCTGCTTTGAATTCTGTTGTATCACCCTTTATACGAACTGCGCCGGTGCCTGATACTATGAATTCCTGCAGCAACTGGCTTTTTTGGATCATATTAATTTTACCCAAATCAAGCGGGGCGTTTTCTGGTATATCTATCACATCAATAAAGTCTGCGTATAGAGGATGCGTAACCATCAGTATGGCTTTACCTGCAGGTATTTTTTTTAGCGTAAAGTTGCCTGATTTATCACTCCTTGTAAAGCCTGCAAGTACGGAGTCGGCTTTTCGTAAAATGGTAATAACGGTGTTGGTTAAATTTTTCTTTTCTGTGGAGTCTACCACCGATCCTTTAATAGTAACATTTTGTGAAGACGCGTAAAAAGAAATACTGCTGCATAAGAACAGTAGAAGAGCTAATTTTCGCATGAAAGAGTTGGCTAAGGGATTATTTAATAAAGTTTCTCTTAAACGACAAGAAAGCTATCGATCTTCAAATATTAAGTAAAAAGCGATAACTTAGAATAAATGATGTCTTAATATTACGTTAAAGCAACATTTAAAAAACAATATTTTGGCTATGACGCATATTGAAAAAAAATCCATAAAAAAAGGAAAAATAAATAAGGTAATGTAACGAATAACAGTACGTCAATAAAAACAAAAGTAATTATTATGGAACGTTATGAAGATAAAAATTTTGTAGATACTTCTAAATCTGTATGGAATTATTCATTATTAACTGATGAAGACATCAGAAACTTTCAGCAGGGTACACATTACCGGTTATATAAAAAATTCGGGTCTCATTCAATTAAAGTGAATGATCAAAGCGGGATGTATTTTGCGGTATGGGCTCCCAATGCAACCGTTTTATCAGTGAAAGGAAATTTTAATGACTGGCGAAATTTTGAATACCAGCTATTTCCACGTTGGGATAAGAGCGGTGTATGGGAAGGCTTTATACCGGATCTCAATTTAGGCGAGGTGTATAAATATCATATTGTAGGATATGAAGGTACAGAAACCGATAAAGGTGATCCCTTTGCCAACTTTTGGGAACTGAAGCCTAAAACAGCCTCTATTACCTGGGACATACATTATGAATGGAGCGATGACAACTGGATGAAAAAAAGAAAAAACAACAATGCCCTGGATGCTCCATGGAGTGTTTATGAAGTGCATCTTGCCAGTTGGATGCGGCCTGATAAAAACGACGAAGACACCTACAGTACTTATGCACAGATAACGGATAAACTGGTTCCTTATGTAAAGCAGATGGGATTTACCCATGTGGAATTTATGCCTGTGATGGAACATCCTTTCGATGGAAGCTGGGGTTATCAGGGCACTGGTTTTTATGCACCTACCTCACGGTTTGGCTCACCCCAGGATTTTATGATGATGACCGAGGCTTTTCATAAGGAAGATATTGGTGTAATACTTGACTGGGTACCCTCACATTTTCCTTATGATGCTCATGGTCTGTTTATGTTCGACGGCACACATACGTATGAATATGCAGACATGCGTAAGGGTTACCATCCCGACTGGAGCTCTTACATATTCAATTATAAAAGAGGTGAAGTAAAATCTTTTCTTATCAGTTGTGCCAGATTCTGGTTCGACAAGTTCCATATTGATGGATTGAGGGTAGATGCCGTTTCAAGCATGCTTAAATTAAATTATTCACGAAAGGAAGGTGAATGGGAACCCAATGAATTTGGCGGCGACGGAAATGTGGAAGCCATCGCTTTTATCAAAGACCTTAATGAAACCATCTATCGCGATTTTCCTGATGTTCAAACAATTGCTGAAGAAGCTACCGACTGGCCCGGTGTTCCCAAACCAACATTTGCCGGCGGCCTTGGATTTGGTATGAAATGGATGATGGGCTGGATGCATGACACGTTGAAATATTTTAAGACCGATCCGTTATTCCGGCCCGGCCAGCAGGACGCATTTACCTTCAGCATGGTATATTTCAGGGATGAGAATTTTATGTTGCCGCTTAGTCATGATGAAGTGGTGCACGGCAAGTCGCCCATGATTTATAAGATGCCTGGTGACGACTGGCAAAAGTTTGCCAATCTTCGTTTATTATATACTTATATG
>CAXTDO010000831.1:0-3020 GCA_964242315.1 uncultured Flavihumibacter sp. | reverse complement strand
TGGCCGCGATGGGCAGACCCAGAAAAGTGATCAGGTAATTGGATAGGGCTACCTGCGTGGCATCCAGGAACTTCAGCGCCTTAAAGAAGATAAGCATGGAAAGAAAGTTATGAAAGATGGTGAGCGAACCCATGCCGATCCATGTTTTTGCGGTATAAACAGGAATCTTCGCAAACATGTCCGACTCATAATATAATACCAGCGGCGTCAGCAGTATCACCATCACCAGGTAAGTATAAAAAACCATTTCCATCTCCGTATATTTATCAGCAATTTTTTTACAACCTACGTTGTAATAGGCGTTGCCAAGAATAGCGAGGAAGATCAGCAGGTTGCCCAATGCGTACCTGGAGCTCATATCCATGTGCCTGATATCGTTGGTGGAACAGAGCAGCACGCCAATGATAGCTATGATAAAACTCAGCCAGCGGATGGCTGTCATTTTTTCGCGCAGGATGATAAAGGCAAACACTGCAGTGACTACCGGCAGCGCCAGCATCAGTATAGCCGCATTGCTGGCCAGTGAATACTGCGTTCCCCAGGTCATCAGCACCTGGGAGGGAAAAGCGCCCAGCGCTGCCAGCTGAACGAATACCAGTACATCTTTTAACCGTTTGCCTTCTTTTTTAAAATCTTTAATTGCAAAAGGAACCAGGAACAGGGTTGCCAGCAACATAGGCGCCCAAACGGTGAAGTAGGGGCCTACCTGGTCCTGTGTAAGTTTTATGCAGATGAACTGAAAGGCCCAGATCAGGTTGCAGCTAAACAATAGTATCCATGCAATCAATCCTTTTTTCATGACTGAATTTTTATGGGTGATGTACCACGATAACATCACCGGTTTTAAATGTTTCCAGGGCCTGCCTGTCCAGTTCAACGCCAAGGCCATTGCCTTTTGGCAGCAGGGCTGCACCATTTTCAAAAGTGATGGCATTTACAATCAGGTCGTCTTTTCTTACCAGTTCGCCGAAAATATCGGAAGGTATCGTACAGTTGATACAGGCCGCTGCAATGTGTAAACCTATCGTTTCCGAAATGCCCAGGTCTACTTCCGATCCGCGCCAGCATTGCTTTCCTTCGAGGTGCGCTATTTCGGCCAGCAGCAAACTGTTATAGGCCGAGCCATTAAAATTGTAGCCATCCGCAGCATCGGCGCGTACAAAATCAATGATGTCGTGGATGTTTTGAGTGTAGGGCAAAGAAATGTGCCGGTAAATGGGAATGCCCAGATATTTTTTTAAGTGTTGAAAGCCATCAATATCTTCATGAGCAATGGGATCTTCCAGTCCAAGCATGATGTCTGCATCAACACCATCCATCAGGTGAAGGGTGGTAGCAACATCTTTCCAGCGCTGGTTTGGGTCGAGGATGATGCGAATATTGTTACCACATCTTTTTTTAATGGCATCGGTCCATAAGCGAACCGGGTCTTCATCAGAGCATTTGAATTTAAAAACCTTATGTCCTTTTTGCATAGCTTCAAATGCTTTCTGGGCCGCGTCTTCGGGAGTTCGGCGGCCTGTCCAGCCGTTGCAATCCACGCGGTCTCTGTAAGCGCCGCCGAGCAGTTGGTACACAGGCGCCTGCAGCAATTGTCCGGCAAGGTCCAGGATGGCTGTTTCAAACGCTTCATAAATGCGTTGGTTCGTAATGGGCAAGCGGCGCCAGTTTAATTGCAGCAGGTTACTGCCTGCCAGTTTTTGCATGGCCTCCTGCATAATGTCTCTGGAAGTAGACCGGTATGTTTCGCCAATACCTGTTTTGCCATTTTCGAGGGTAATTTCCAGTATCCATTTGGGTTGGTTGGCAAATTCCGTCCAGCTTTCGCCGGTCATAAACTTTTTTGCAAAAGCTGTATCGCCGTCGATTACTGTTTCGGAGTTGAGGCTGCCAGGCCTGGCAGGAACAATAACTTCCGTAGCGGTTATAGATCTTATAGTGGTCATTTGGGTATTTTTCCTGTATGCTGCGGGTATTTCTCAGCCAGTTTGCGAATATCATAACTGAATTCAATAAAACGCTTTTCCCATTCGATAGCTGTTTCGTCTGTGTAGGGATAAAACCCGAGGGCATTGCTAACACCTTTGGCGCCCGATGCTACCAGTTGCTCCATGAAGGCGGGAGGTTCGGTGGCGTTATCCAGGTCAGGAAAGAGGTCTTTCATCACGGTTAAATAAGCCGGTATTCCGGTTAGGTCCATAAAGCGGAACGGGCCGGCAAAGGTGATCCAGTAGCCCAGGTCGTTACGCAGCGACCGGTCTATATCTTCAACGGTTGCATAACCTTTATCCACCAGGTGAAATGATTCGCGTAACATCGCATACATAATGCGGTTGGTGATAAAGCCCCGGATGTCTTTTTTCAGGAGAGAGGGTTCTTTTCCCCAACCTTCGGCAAGGGTAATGATTTCGTGTGCGTACCGGATATCCGTCTGGTCGCCGCAGATCACTTCCATAAAACGGGTGATATGTGCGGGTTCCGCCCAATGTATGCCAAGCAGTCTTTCAGGATGTTTCAAATCCTTTTGTAAGCGCGTTACCGGGATCGCGGAGGTGTTGCTGCCTATGATGGCGTCAGGTGCCAGCACAGTTTCCAACTGCCGGTATAAGAGTTTTTTCTCTTCAATATTTTCAATAATTGATTCTACAACTACGCGATGATCTTTTAATAGTGTAACATCATCCGTAATAATTAAACCAGCTATGATTGTTGCAGGAGCTTCTTTTAAAATTTCTTCTGCGGCCAGTTCCTCAAGAAAACTATAAATCCTTGCCCGCACCTCCGGTTCTTTATCCAGCTCTTTTGTCAGTGCCGTTACCCGGTGCCCGGAGGCCAGCAAACAGGTGGCGATGCTGGTACCCATTAAGCCCAGTCCAACGGTGGCGATAGGAATTTCTCGCTGCATCATAATTACTTGTTGTAGTGTTGTGCGAATTGTAAATGGATGTATTATTTGTCAGCCATTCGGATGTTTTTTTTAACCACGGAGGAAAAGCCGAGGTAGCACGGAGGTCCACGGA
>CAXTDO010000830.1:0-3020 GCA_964242315.1 uncultured Flavihumibacter sp. | reverse complement strand
TATTATTGGCAATAACGTCTACCATGGTGCTTGCGAGCGCAGTTTCATAGGGCGGATAATCAAACAACGGATAGGTTGGTACCCGAACCTCATGATAAAAAATGTTCGCATTAAAATTATTTAAGCGGACAGGTTGCTGGTAAGTGATAAAATGAACCTGATGGCCTTTTGTTGCAAGTGCCTTTCCTAATTCAGTGGCCAACACCCCACTTCCCCCGAAAGTGGGATAACAAACAATTCCTATTTTCATACACCTTTAATTTAAGGTATGAGGTATGAGGTATGGGGGTATGAGGTTAAATCCCGAAGGGCAACGTTATTTAGTTAAGGAAAATATTCAATATTCAACAAACAATTCTAAATGTTCAATAAAGATCCACTACAAAAAATAAGGACGAGTTATTGAATATTGATTATTGTTCGTTGAATATTGAATATTATTGAACACAAATCTCTTAACCAGGAGATATTGCCTTATCAGTCTTCAACCTCATACCCCATACCTCATGCCTTATACCTGATACCTGATAACTACTTTCATCCTAAGAATGTTTAACTATCTTTAAAAAAAATTACATGAACAGGCTTTTTCTATTTTTTTTATTATTGATCAGCAGCGGCTGTTTTGCACAGGTTGAAGACTCAACGTTCATTCGTAAAATAGCGGATGAAATACTGGTTAATGGTAAGGCATACGAAAATTTGCGTGTATTGTGTAAAACCGTAGGAGCGCGGCTGGCAGGATCACCGGGAATGTACAAAGCGGAAGCCTGGGGTGTAAAAACGCTTACAGACATGGGTGCGGATAAAGTATACATGCAGGAATGTAAAGTGCCGCACTGGGTTCGCGGAGGTAAAGATGAAGCATGGATCATGTACAGCGATGCAAAAGGCAAGCAGGTAAAAATTAATCTCGATGTACTTGCAATAGGCAATTCAATAGGTACAGGCAGCAATGGCATAAAGGCACCCGTTATTTTGATTCATGACTTTAACGAGTTGGAAAAACGTAAGGATGAAATAAAAGGAAAAATTGTTTTTTACAACATGCCTTTTAACCCAAGGTACATCGAAACAGGAAGGGCGTATGGTGAGTCAGGAGTCTCCAGAAGATCCGGGGCAAGCAGGGCTGCTGAATACGGTGCAGTAGCTGTGTTAATAAGATCTCTTACTGAATCGGTAGACAATAATCCTCATACCGGGGCGCTTGCATATGATTCCAGTCAGCCTAAGATTCCCGGTGCCGCCATGGGATTAAAAGATGCTGATCAATTAAGCAACCTGTTATCATCAGGACAAAAAGCCACAGCCTATCTCAAAACCATGGCTCATTTCCTTGCCGATACCACCGGTCATAATGTAATAGGTGAAATCACCGGATCTGAATTTCCGAATGAATACATTACAGTGGGCGGACATTTAGATTCCTGGGATCCTGCTGAAGGTGCAAATGATGACGGCGCCGGTTGTGTGCATTCCATTGAGGTGTTAAGATCACTTAAAGCAATTGGTTACCACCCAAAACATACCATACGCGTAGTGCTGTTTGCCAATGAAGAAAACGGTTTGCGTGGTGGCATTAAATATGCTGAAGAAACTATAGCCAAAAATGAGAAACATATTTTTGCATTGGAAAGCGACAATGGCGGATTTGCACCAAGAGGTTTTGACTTCGCCATGTCTCCGGCAGTACTAACAAAAATTAAAGCATGGTTGCCGTTATTCTTACCTTATGGTGTTTATTTTTTTGGTAATGGCGGCGGCGGTGCAGATGTATCACCATTGAATCAGCGGTCAGGCGTTCCCGTTTCCGAGTTTCGCCCCGACTCACAACGTTATTTCGATGTGCATCACGCCCGTAGCGATGTTTTCGAAAACGTTCATAAACGCGAGCTTGAAATGGGAGCCGTTAATATGGCGGCATTGATTTTTATGGTGGATAAATATGGGTTGTAGAAAGAACGACCTGGCGAAGCTCATCCGCTTCACTGGTTTCTAAAAACCTCACAGGTCGTTCCCATCAGGTTCTAAAAATTTAAATTCACAATATGAGAAAATTTCTGGGCATAACGATTCTGATTGTAATAGTGGGTTTCGGATTATATTTTTATATATGGTATCTTAATGTATATGGTGAAGGAGTAAAGTCAGGACAATTGAACTACCTGGTTCGTAAAGGGAATATTTTCAAAACATATGAAGGCAAGCTTATACAATCCGGTATCCGTAGCCGTCAGCCGGGTTCAATTCAATCTTATGAATTTGAATTTTCAGTAGCCAGGAAAGATGTTGCAGACAGGCTTATGGCCAATAGCGGAAAAGATTTTGATCTGCATTATAAGGAGTATAGAGGAACACTGCCATGGCGGGGATACACTGTTTTTATTGTAGACAGTATTCTGGCAATGCGTGAGATCAAATAATCATCCTGCATAAAGAAGAAATATTGCCGGGCGCTTATTTATATCCGGTATATTCTTTTTCCAGTCACCGATTGATTTGGTTAATATAGCTTCCGAACTGCCGGTGATATCAACAGCTAAACAAAGACGTGTAAACGGTATACAGGTTTTAAGTACCGTTTCAAGCAATTGATTGTTGCGATAAGGAGTTTCGATGAATATTTGTGTTGCCTTAGTACGAAGCGAATCCGCTTCCATGTCTTTGATTGATTTTATTCTCTCGTTACTATCGATAGGCAGGTAGCCGTTAAACCTGAATTGCTGGCCATTCATCCCGCTTGCCATCAGTGCCAGTAGTATTGAATTTGGCCCTACGAGGGGTTTGACAATTGCCCCCATATTTTGTGCAACAGTAACAAGTAGCTGTCCCGGATCAGCAACACCCGGACAACCGGCTTCGCTTAGAATGCCGATAGTCATGCCTCTTTGTAACAATTTTTTGAACCGGTCTCTCATTTCATCTTCCACTTTATGAATGGTGTGCCATTCGTAATTATCAATGATCATTTCTGTCCGCGATTGGTTTAAATAGGGGGGGGCACTGCTGTAATCTTCCAC
>CAXTDO010000829.1:2007-3021 GCA_964242315.1 uncultured Flavihumibacter sp. | reverse complement strand
GATGACATACCTCCATCCACATGCATGATCTGCCCGGTAATCCAACTTGCTTTTTCAGAAAGTAAAAAAGCTGCCATGCTGGCGATGTCACCGGCAGTGCCAACTCTTTTCAATGGATGTCTTTGAGCGTTTGCTTCCGCTTTTTGATCGGTGTTTAAGAAGGAAGCTGCAAGAGGTGTATTGGTTAATGAGGGCGCTATACAATTCACTCTTATTTTAGGAGCAAATTCAGCCGCCAATGCTTTTGTTAAGCCTTCCAGGGCGCCCTTGGAAGCAGCTACCTGTGAATGAAAAGGCAAGCCGGTTTGCACAGCAACTGTAGAAAACAAAATGATTGATGCACTTTCAGATTTTTTTAACCGGGGTAGAACCGTTTGAATAACCTTTATTGCACCAATTACCTGTAATTTATAATCCGTTTCATAATCCGCCGGTTTAATTCTTTCAATGGGCCTAAGGTTGATGCTCCCCGGGCAGTAAACCAAGCCTGTTAATTCATCGGGTAAAAAATCTAAATAAAGGATTTCGTCTAAAACATTCAGATGATGAAAGCGAATATCCGGGTGTTCAACGGTAGGTTTATTTTTATTGAAAGTTGCAATCACCTCTCTGCCTGATTCGGCAAGCTGATGAGCCAGCGCTTGTCCTATACCGCCGGAGCCTCCGATTATTAGGTAATTGCTCATTGTTGTGATAAGTATACACTTCACAACATTAAATAAAGGGTTTTGTTTGGTTTATTCCAGGTTTTACAAAAGATGGCCAAATTATGAACCACGTAGCAGAGAAAGGTATAAGTGTATCCTTTTTGAAACGTTATAATGTGTAAATAACAACCTACAGCATTTCACTTTATGTAACTTTACAATATACAATCCGGGAAAGAGTGATCATCAATCAATCGGTAATAAAAGATATTAAGGCTATCATTGTTAATGCGAAGGACAGGGCTATCCGGCTGGTTGATCATGAACGTACGATGATGTACTGGCTTATCGGAAAACGGATTTTTGA
>CAXTDO010000829.1:0-1997 GCA_964242315.1 uncultured Flavihumibacter sp. | reverse complement strand
ACAGGAAGGAAAAGACCGTGCAGATTACGGTCAGTTCCTTACTAAATCCATCGCAGAACAATTAGAGCCTGAATTCGGGAGCGGTTTTTCCAGGAGACAGGTGGAACTCTTCCGCCAGTTCTACCGGACTTTTCCAATTGCGAACGCAGTGCGTTCGCAATTGGGCTGGACACATTATAAAATGCTACTACGAATTGAAAGTCAGGACAAGAGGGATTTTTATATTGCCGAAGCAATTAAAAATAGCTGGACAACCCGCCATCTGGAACGCCAGATAAACAGCAGCTTATGGGAGCGCTTACTGATGAGCAATGACAAAGAATCCGTATTAACGGCTTTGCATTTATAGCCAGACAAAAACGGCTGCATATTGAAGGAGATGAATTTTTTATTGACCTTGTTTTTTATAACCGGCTTTTACAATGTTTTGTAATCATTGAAATAAAAACCACTAAACTTACCCATCAGGATATAGGGCAGTTACAGATGTACGTAAACTATTATGACCGCTTCGAAAAAAGGGATTTTGAAAATCCTACTATCGGCATCCTGCTTTGTGCCGAGAAAAATAATGCCGTAGTAAAAATTTCACTTCCTGAAAACAATAAAACCATATTTGCCAGTGAATACAAATTATACCTGCCAACCGAACAACAACTGATGGAAGAAGTTAACAAAGAGATACAGAAAAGGGAATCGGATACTTAAGATGAAAATTTAAATACCAGCCTGGTTTAACAAATGACTGATCAGGAGGAAAGCTTATCAGGTATTGACCTGCAATAGATGACGGCTGATAGCTGATAGGCCTTCCATAACTCAAAGGCTTACATGAATACTGGCTGACCCCATCTGCAACCCGTCTGCCACTGCTTCAAATTTAATGACGTCGTTACCCTTGCCCGATTGAAGGATTACCTGGCATTTTCCGTTAAACAAGCTTCGTTGCCATGCTGTATCATTAAAATATTTATCCGGCTCATGACTGCTGGGGTCGCCATTGCCTACACCAATGATTTTTCCATTGCCGGTGAAACGAAATCTGATCAGATTATTATCGGTGGGCACTTCACGGCCCTGCCTGTCTACTACGCTGATGTTGATTACTGTTGCATCTTTTCCATCAGCCAGCAGGGTTGTTTTGTCTGGTGTTACAACTATTTTATAGGGTTCGCCTGTTGTTTCTACTTTTGTTGAAAATCTGCGTTTGCCTTTAAAAGCCACAGCCTCCAGCTTTCCTGCTTTATAAGGAACCATCCATTTTAAATGGCGGTTACGAGGCATATCTTTTTTTCCTAAACTTTTTCCGTTCAGCAATAGTTCAACCTTGTCTGCATTGCTGTTTACCCAAACCTCTATGGGCTGCCCTTCCTGCCCTTTCCAGTTCCAATGTGGAGAAAGGTGCAGCACATCCTTATCCGCCCACCACGATTGATAGTAATAATAAATATTTTTTGGAAAACCACAAGCATCCATCACACCAAAATGCGAGCTTATGTTAGGCCATTGGTAAGGCGTGGGTTCGCCGCGGTAATCGAAGCCGGTCCATATAAAGCCCCCCATCCACCACGGGTTTTCTGCAGCTAATGGCCACCATTCTTCCGCCCTGCTTGCCCACCAGGGTGCGGTGATATCCTGGTCGGGAAGATAAGCCCTGATACTATCTTTTACATAGATGCCTCGTGTAGTAACGGTGCTTCCCATTTCAGTGCCAAGAACAGGCTGACCCTCATGATCGCGGTGATAATCTGCCACTGCAAATTGCCTGTAGTTAAAACCTCTTACAGGAATAACCTCGTTGACCCCTTGAAATATGTTACCAAG
Source organism: uncultured Flavihumibacter sp. (assembly GCA_964242315.1). Classification (GTDB taxonomy): domain Bacteria; phylum Bacteroidota; class Bacteroidia; order Chitinophagales; family Chitinophagaceae; genus JADCRZ01. The sequence goes on along the minus strand of CAXTDO010000829.1, from coordinate 173 downwards.
ATCTGCGGCATACGTGCTTGTTCTTGTAGGATCCAGTTCTTTTTGCTTTGCAAGCAATGTTTGTGCAATCCGTTTACCAGTGGAATTGGTTTGTAGATATCCTTCCTCATTGCCAATAGACCATAAGAAGACGGAGGCATGGCTGCGGTCGCGCTTCAGCAGCCATTCAAAAT
>CAXTDO010000828.1:0-3022 GCA_964242315.1 uncultured Flavihumibacter sp. | reverse complement strand
GTCCTTTATAGAAGCCGGCCAAACCTAACGAGAGCAATGCTATTACCACTATTGAGGTAGTGATCATCTGAACATTTCTCGGCATTTCCAGTCCAATCAGGTTAAAAGTTACTACGCAAAGCAACATTGATGTAATGATCAGCGAAACGTTTATGGTTGGAAACAGTTCTTTCACTACTAATGAGAACATGCAGCTTTCCACGCTACCGATCACAAGAATAAACAGCATATAGAAATAAGCGAAAAAGAGAGAGGTTCTTGCACTGAAGGCATTTTTAAGATAGGTTCTGATCCCCGGGGCTGAAGGGTACCTGCTTGCCAGTTCAGATATGGAGTCTGCGATGACTATACAAAATAAACCTGCCAGTACAGTGCCGATTAAAATCCATATACCGTTTATTGTTTCAAACATTCCGGCCATAACAGTGAAAGAACTGGACGATAAGGCAGTGCCCATGCATACCGTAATATAAAAAAATATCTCTTTGTTCTTTTTCATAACATTTAATTTAAAGCCTTTGAAGTACCTGATTGACAACCGCCTTTATTTCAGCAAGTTTGGTTAATTGATTATAAGATTATTTGTTTTTACATGCCCCAGATGATCAGCGCAATAGCATCTAATTTTAGTTGATCTTTTTCATTGCCATAAATTGCAAGCTGTCCATCTAAAAGCGCTTCTGCGGGATTGAGGTTTCCGGAAAAGACCTGGTCCAACGTTGTTTCATCTCCTTCCACATCAATTTTATGATTATGGTCCATGTTTTCCAGCAACACCTGGGTAACCGTTTCGTTTTTCACCACAAGGCTGTAAGCTTCGCCGGTGTCGGAAGTTAATATGCTGATGACCGGCTCCCAGCCTTTTAGAAACGTTTTTAGTTTGGCATTTTCATTGACCCTGTCACGAAAATCTAGTAAGCTGTTTAGTAACATTTTTTTAGTTTTTATTTTATTTCCACGGTAAATTAAGACCTAGTAAATTTTTGCCTATCATCACTTTCAGTACGTCGTCGCTGGGACCCATAACCGAGCCTGCGCGGGCGTCTCTGTAACATCTTTCCACTACATGTCCGCGTTTGTAACCGGTGCCGCCGCATACCTGCAATGCTTTGTTTGATACATCTATCGCCATTTCGCAGGCAGAAACTTTAAGCTGCGCCAGCTCAATGAAATAGCTGTCATCCTGTGCCTTATCCAACAGCTCATCAAGCATGTCGGCTTCAAAAAGCTGATCGAAAACTTTGGTTAAATGCGCTGTCAAGCTGGCCACCCTGTCGATGGAATGCTTTACTCTATCGATGCTGATCTTCATTTCGGCAACGTAACGCTGGATCGTTTCCACATGAATCAAAGAGCTGTTGTTATCTGTGTAAGTTCTCTTGCATACATGTTCCAGGGCAGCCGTATACGCTGCTCTGGCGATACCAAGGTATACAGAGGCCAGGCCCACGATATAGGGCGGAAAAGTATAAGCCATTAAAAAATTAAATCCGCATCCTTCTGGTCCCAGCCGGAACCTTTTGGGAACCTTGATATTCTTGAAGTGAACAGGAGTACTGCAATTGCCTCTCAACCCCATTCCATTCCATTCGCCTATCACTTTAATGTCCGGATCTTTCCCATCAACAAAAAAGATACTCAGGTTATTGGCGGCAACACTTTCGGAAGATTTCACCGGCAATAAATAATAATCACAATGCCCTGAACTGGTAGCAAATGATTTAAAAGAATCTATTTCATAGTGATTTTTGTGCTCTACCGCAAAGCTGTCCATATGCCAGAGCCTGGTACCGGAGCCCTTTTCGCTCATGGAATAGCTGCCAAGCTTTTTGCCCTGTAAAATCGGCTCCAGAATTTCATCTCGTTGTTCCTCGGATGTCAGGATGTTAATGATAGGTAAGGTGCTGATGTGCATCAGGTAAGTCATGGCCGTGGAAGCACAGCCCTGTGCCAGCTCTTCCACAATCAGGCAGAGCGTTTTAACATCACCGCCCGGACCTCCGTTCTTTTTTGATATTCCAATGCCCATCATCTGTGCTGCTGCAAGGGCATCGATATTTTCTCTGGGAAACCTCTTTTTTTCATCTACATCTTCGGCGTTCTTCTTTAAAACTTCGTTAGCCAGTTTTTTAGCGCACTTTTTCCAGTGGCCATCCTCAAAGGATACGGAAATGTTTTTCAGGTTGTTTGTGCTTTCCATTTGTTTGAATTTTTTAAAATGCAGATTTTATTTTTTCCCTATAAAAAAGAAATTTGTGTTCATTTGCTATGTCCCCGATTTTATACACCAGCTCGGGAGTGATGTAGCCAAAGGAAAAGTTTCCTTCATATTTTTCCAGTCCTAACAGGATGGTTTCAGAGATACATGCGTATGCAGTTCCATCCTCCAAAGGATACCCTTTCATGGGTAGCACTTCCCTGTTGGGTAATGATACTACGCCCCCTATGATCACTTTGATGTTCTTTGAGTTGTTGAAAAGTTCTTCCGTTACATTCAGGGGAACCGAGATGTCGTACACGATGGTATCCGGGCTTAAGTTATCTTCAGTTAAGAAAGGGGTAGGCTGATTGGTTGCTACGATAACAAGGTTGCATTGTTTCAACACTTCAAGGTCGGAGAATACCTGGATGGGGTTATGCTCTTTCAGCTCGTCTGCCAGTTTGGTATACAGGTTGATGTCATCGAGGTCTATAACATTGTCAACAATATCTTTATACAATGTTGTTACTTTCAGGCTTTCTTCAATCATGCTGGTAGCAACATGATTTTGAGTGATCAGCTTCCTCAGGATGTACTTCAACAGCTCTCTTGCACTTCTTTCAATTCTTTTTATACCATCGGGTCTGTCGCTGCCTTTTAAATAGATCTCTGAAACAAACTGGCTGCAGCATTTGGAATATACGGAGCTGATGTTACCGGCTGCACCAAGAATTGCTGCCTTAATTTTACTGTTGTTTTTTATGGTAGTGCCTTTATGTATTTCACTCACTACGCTTTGCAGTCCTATGTAAACAGTAAAGC
>CAXTDO010000827.1:0-3026 GCA_964242315.1 uncultured Flavihumibacter sp. | reverse complement strand
TTAATTGAATCGCCTAACAAATATTCCACAGCTAATAATTTAAGCCCTATGGTAAATATTTTTGTTCCTTTTTTAATTACCACTTGCGATGGCTTGGTGCCAATGCCTCTCACTAACATTTCCCAATTCTCCAAATTCGTTTTCATCAGCGTTATGTCAACCATTCCATTAGGTAACACAGTTGACGGAATGTCTTTCCCTGTTTTGTTTTCCAGCATCCAAAAGCTGTGAACAAAATGCGAAATGGACTTGTCGGGTAAAGCTGATTTAATGTTGGGTTTCATAATGCAACTCGCTCATGTTATGTAACTTTTCGGGTTTTTGTTACATGATTCTTTCAAATATTTCTGTTCTGCCAAATAAGGATATGCCTATATATCCTCTTGCTTTTAATCTTTTTCCGTCAAAGCTCATTTTACAGTCGTATGTTTTCCCGCTATCAGGATCATAAATCTTACCGTTCTCATAACTCCCATCCTTGTAGGTGAAGTTGGTAAAGAGGTCAACACCTAAAAGGCTCCTCTCTTTCAGAGATGCATCAGGGTTTTTAGAGTCTTTCCTTTTTTCCAGGGCCCAGATCGTTTTGCCAAAATACTCGTTATTTTTTTTATAGATTTCAATCTTTGCATCTTTTTTAGGTGACCAGTATACTCCGATTATCCTGTCTGCTAACTCTTGATTTGAGTTAGCAAATGAAAGCATGCACAGCATAGGCAAAGCCAAAGAGAAATTGATAACCTTTCGCATATTGTTTAGGTTTTTATATTTAAACAATGGTGGGCAGCATAAGTAAAGATAATTAATTGTAATCAGCATCAACTTCATGCATAAGTAATGGACACATAATGCTTTCAAACCTTCTTCCTCACTGGAACTTGTGCAACACAGGTGATTGCTGATACAAATTACTATTTTCGTAAAGCAACCAGCGTTTCATTTTTAGTAGCTAACATTGTAAGTGTTTTTTTAACCACAGAGTACACAGAGGAGGAAACACAGAGGGCACAGAGGGTTTTCTCTGTGCCCTCTGTGTTTCCTCCTCTGTGTACTCTGTGGTTAAAAAAACTTTCCGGATGTTGGACACATAGTACGTCTGTTTACGATTAACATAACACCAGTCACGCAAAGCCTATTATAACTATGACAAAATTATATTTATCAATTATTACACTGCAGTTCTTTTTTTATAGCAGCGCACAGGTTAGCCTGTTTGTTGCCGTTAATGGCAACGATAACAACCCGGGAACATTATCAAATCCATTAAAAACACTACAGGCAGCGTTGGATAAGGTAAGCACGGCTAAAGAAAATTCAGTAAGCATCTTATTAAGAGCAGGTACTCATTACCCGGCCAAATCCATCATGATCACCCCTGCTCTTTTGAACAATCACCAGCTTGAAATATGCGCTTATCAAAATGAATCTGTTATTATCAGTGGTGCTATAAAAATAACTCCTCAGTGGCAGCCCTATAAAGAAAAAATTTTACAGGCTTACATTGGTAAGGATCTTATTATAGACCAGTTGTTTTGCAATGGCAAACCACAACACATGGCGCGTTACCCCAATTTCGACACCGCTTCGGGTTTCTTAAACGGAACGGCCGCAGATGCTATCAGTCCGTCGCATGTTAAAAATTGGGCACACCCTGAAGGTGGTTATGTTCATGCACTGCACCAGGGTGAATGGGGAGGTTTTCATTATCGCATCACGGGAAAAACTAATAAAGACAGTTTGTTACTGCAAGGCGGCTGGCAAAACAACCGGCCTTCACCTATGCACAAAGAGTATCGTTTTGTTGAAAATATTTTTGAGGAACTGGATGCTCCCGGTGAATGGTTTTATAATGCCGGTTCCGGTATTTTGTATTATTATCCGCCAAAAGGGATGAATATACAAACAGCCTTGTTTGAAAGATCTGTACTGGATGATATCATTCAGATAAAAGGCAGTGAAAAACAGCCGGTACAAAACCTTGTCATCAAAGGAATTTCGTTCACTGGCACTAACCGTACATTCATGCTTACCAAAGAACCATTACTGCGTAGCGACTGGACAATATACCGGGGTGGTGCGGTTTTGAGCGAAGGGGCGAAAAATATCAACATCAGCAACTGTACTTTCTATGATTTAGGTGGTAACGCGGTTTTTGTAAGTAAGTACAATCGCAATGTCTCCATACAACATAATTACATTCATCATATTGGCGGCAACGCTATTGCTTTCGTTGGAGATACCGCAGCAGTTCGTTCCCCTTCTTTTCGCTACCAGGATTTTGTTCCGGTTGCTGAAATGGACAAAACGCCTGGCCCTAAAACAAATAATTACCCGGCTGAATGTTTGGCTTACGATAACCTGATCAATTTTATCGGTACTATTGAAAAGCAGGTAGCAGGCGTGCAGATAAGCATGTCTATGGATATTACCGCCAGCCACAATACCATCAACAATGTACCACGCTCCGGTATTAATATTGGCGATGGCTGCTGGGGCGGCCATATGATAGCGTTCAACGATGTTTTTAACACGGTTATGGAAACCGGCGATCACGGGGCTTTCAACTCCTGAGGCAGGGATCGTTTCTGGTTGCCTTCCATAAAAATGGTTGATGCACTGGTAGAAAAATACCCGGAACTTACCTTGCTGGATGTAATCAAACCCATCACGCTATGCAATAACCGCTTTTATTGTGCTCATGGATGGGACATTGACCTGGATGACGGCAGCAGCAATTTTCAAATTTATAATAACCTGTGCCTTAACGGCGGCCTGAAACTTCGTGAAGGCTATTATCGCGTAGTGAAAAACAACATCATTGTAAACAACACCTTTCATCCTCATGTGTGGTTTGCCAAAAGCATGGATGTTTTTGCCCACAATATTGTCACGTCAGACTATGCTCCCATACAGGTACCTGTCTGGGGCAAACAGGTAGATAGTAATTTCTTTATCCAGAAAACGGCCCTCGTGTCAGCGCAGAAAAATAAAACAGATCTCAACAGCCTCCAGGGTAATCCTGAATTTGT
>CAXTDO010000826.1:0-3027 GCA_964242315.1 uncultured Flavihumibacter sp. | reverse complement strand
GTGCTGGCGGATATATTGTGTGTAGGTAAGCTGAAGTTTAAAAAGATATTCGTCGGGAATAGAAAGCTCAAAAGACCTGTTACGCTTTTTTATATTGCGCTGCAACTGGCTTACCGGCACATGCAGGTAAATTAAAATATCCGGTTGGGCTAACTGCGGATAAATAATATCAAACAACTTCTGATACAGGTGAAACTCTTCTTCAGGCAAGTTTACCTTTGCAAATAGCAGGCATTTAGTAAAGAGGTAATCAGAAATGGTAATGTTTTGAAACAGGTCCTTAGTGTGGATCAGCTCCTTCAGTTGCTTGTAGCGTTCAGCCATAAAAAACAACTCCAGCGGAAAAGCGTATTGCTGCGGATTTTCGTAGAACTTGGGAAGAAAAGGATTGTCGGCGAACTGTTCCAGAATCAGTCTTGCATTGAAATGCTTTGCCAGCATGTGAGCCAGTGTAGTTTTGCCCGCCCCGATGTTTCCTTCTATGGTGATGAAGTGATAGTCCATTTTTAATGATTAATGGTTAATGATTAATTATTAACGGGTAGTGATTAGTAATGAATGAAAATAAATTCAGTGTTTCCTATAATTTAAAACTAATCAATTAACCACTACCCGTTAATCATTAATAATTAATCATCCATAATTCTTTTCACTTCAGAATGGTCAGGGCACTCCTCCAGCAATTGTAGTATAGATTTTTTCAAAACCGGGTGTACCAGCGTTGGTGCGATCTCCGACAGGGGCTGAAGCACGAAACGCCGGTTTTGCAATTCTTTATGGGGGATGGTAAGGTAAACAGTCTTGTACACTGTATCATTAAAAAGCAGGATGTCTATATCGATAACACGGGGACCATATTTTTCCTGCCGTATCCTTCCCATTGTTTTTTCAATACCGAGCAGTTGCTGCATAAGATCGCCAGCTTCGAAGATCGTATGTATTTCCAGCGCCTGATTTAAAAACGGGGCCTGTTGTGTATTACCCCATGGAGCAGTTTCATAAACTGATGACCTGGCGGTGATTTCCCCGCATTGTTTTTGTAACAGGTTTACCGCCTGATCCAGGTATAGTAATCTATTGCCGACGTTACCGCCTGTCAATAAGTATGCTTTATTATAATATTCCATCTGGTTAAGGCTCAAATATCTTTATTTTTGATTTTTGTAAAAAATTAGTTTCACACATGAGAAGTTTTTTTAAAATTTTTTTCGCCAGTTTACTGGCAATGATAGTCTTTTTAGTAATAGGCATTTTTATAGTGGGTGGATTGATGGGTGCACTGATCAGCAACCTGTCTTCTCCCTCAGAGGCAACAACAGGTTCTAAAGCTGTGTTGGTAGTAGACCTTAGCCAGAACTATCAGGAACAAACACGTGAAAATCCAATCGCTTCCTTCAGTTCAGCAGATCAATATGATTATCCCGGCTTATATGATGTGGTTAGAATGATCCGGTACGCAAAATCGGATTCGGCTGTTAAAGGCATTTATCTTAAATGCAGTGATAATGGAAATGGCTTTGCTACGAGCGAAGAATTACGCAATGCACTTGCAGACTTCAAACAGAGTAATAAATTTATTTATGCGTACGGTGATATCATTTCTCAAAAAGCGTATTATGTAGGTAACATAGCGGATAAAATTTATTGTAATCCCAAAGGTGTGGTAGAGTGGAGAGGTTACGCACTGGATCTTGTCTTTTTTAAACAAGCGCTCGACCGCCTTGAAATTAAACCGCAGATTTTTTACGCCGGTAAATTTAAAAGCGCTACCGAGCCTTTCAGAGAAGAAAAAATGACTGAACCCAACAAGGTGCAGAGCCGCGAGTTTCTCTCTTATTTATATAATGGCCTGCTGCTTAATACTTCTCAAACAAGAGGCGTAGATACTGCAACATTGCATGCTTATGCGAATAATTATTCCATAAGAACAGGATACGACGCTGTCAAATATAAACTAATAGATGGTGTAAGATATGATGATGAAGTACAGGATGAAATAAAGCAACGCCTTAAACTGGATAAAGATGCAAAGATCAACCTGGTTCCTTTAGGCAAGTATGCCAAATCAGTAAATTATAAAACCGGTAGTGGAAAAGACAGGATTGCACTCATTTATGCTCAGGGAGATATTGTTGATGGAAAGGGAGATCAGGACCAGATTGGCTCAGAAACCTATCGGGCTCTCATCCGCAAAGCCCGACTGGATAAGGATGTTAAAGCCATTGTTTTCAGAGTAAATTCCGGTGGCGGCAGCGGCCTGGCCAGTGAAAATATCTGGCGCGAGTTAACCATCACACGCAAAGAAAAACCGGTTATATTAAGCTTTGGAGATTACGCGGCTTCAGGTGGCTATTACCTTGCCTGCAACGCAGACAGCATCTTTGCACAACCTAATACGCTCACCGGTTCTATCGGCGTATTTTCTATCATCCCTAACATGGAAGGCTTTTTTAAAAATAAACTGGGCCTCACTTTCGATGGGGTAAAAACAGCCGAGCATGCTGATGCCCTCACAGTTGCCAAACCTTTAAGTGAAACGGAAAGATCCTTCATACAGAATGATGTAGATACTTTTTATCAAACCTTTCTATCACGCGTGGCAACAGGAAGAAAAATGTCAGTAGCTAATGTAGACAGCATTGCCCAGGGCAGGGTTTGGATGGGCGAAAAAGCGTTGTCCCTCGGACTGGTTGACAAGCTGGGAAATTTACAGGATGCCATTAACTGCGCTGCACGCATGGGCAAAACCACTGAATACAGAATTAAGGAATATCCCGAACCTCAGAGCATTTTAGATTTGATATTAGGAAATTATAAAAAAGTTACTAAAGCCCAGGCCATCAAAGAAGAACTTGGAACTGCCGGTTATAGTATCTATAATTCTATAAAGCGTGTTCATGCAATGATCGGCACCACCCAGGCAAGGATGCCTGCTGAATACGAAATTAAATAGTGTATACGAGTACTGGTCGTCGCTAACATTGTAAGTTTTTTTTAACCACAGAGAGCGCAGAGGAGGAAACACAG
>CAXTDO010000825.1:0-3029 GCA_964242315.1 uncultured Flavihumibacter sp. | reverse complement strand
TACAACGATTGGGACAAACGGGACAGCTTACTGGTAACCCACCAACAGTTTAAAGACGACCTTTTGAACTCCTACAAGGAATTAAAGGTTTTGAACATAGATAAAAATGCGGCCACTTATTTTCTTCCGCCATACGAATGGTATAATGACTCCATTGCACAATGGACCAGCGAGATAGGTTTGCAGCTTATTAACTTCACTCCGGGCACAAGGAGCAATGCAGATTATACCTACCCCGAAATGGCTGCAAAATATGTGGATAGCAAAACAGTGATGCAGTCCGTTATTGACTATGAAAAGAAAAGCACTTCCGGACTTAACGGTTTTATACTCCTTATCCATATCGGAACGGATCCGAAAAGAACGGATAAATTCTATAAACATTTGCCGGAACTTGCTACAGTTTTAAAAGCTAAGGGTTACAGTTTCGTTACAATCAATAAGTTATTATCATCTCAGTAATGCCTGAATGCCTCCGCATGAAAAAACAACTATGTGTCTTGTTATTACTCACGTCGGTATTGTTTGCTGTTTCGCAATCCAACCCGGTTCCTGCTGCATACCTGCGCGATAGTTTACCTTTACTGGTGCTGAAATGCAGCAACCTGCTGGAACATGCTTACATGGCTCAAACGCTTATTGCCACCACCGATACATTACCAGGATGGGAGGGTTTTCCGGTAAAGCTGTATGAATATAAAACCGGTAACGACCTGTATACCGGGCAACCAAAAACGGGTAAGGTTTATCTGCTTAACCCAGCACCGGAAAAACTGGCCATGTGGATCGTTACTACCTGCTGGGAAGTTAAGCACAGTGTGGACTATAAATATACCGATAAGGTTTTTCAAACCATTCGCGGACAATCGGGTGCTCAGTTCCCTGTTAAAGGCGTAGTGTATGAAGATCAGTATACGAAAGATTTTCAGAACCTTACATTTTTAAAGATGGGGTAGCCGTTTACCTGGCAGACAGTACCTGGTTTCCGAAAGATAAAACCTGTACGCCTGAGCAACTGGAATATTACCTGCGTATCACTAATGAACAATTAAAACCTCAAACGGGAAGATACGGCCGCATCATTAGTACTACCAGGGAGATGTATACAAACAATGGCGGCACTGAAGATGTTGGTGACATGAATAACAGAAAGCAACAGTGGCTGAAGGTGGTTCGTGATCTATATAAAAAAGCCTGGAGATCAGATAGAAATGAATTGATGATTGCCTGGGCCAGAACGAATTTGCCGAATATCAATTAATTTAATATGATTAATAGAATAAAATAAGCTTAGGGTAGATAGGTTAAATTCAATTTTTAATTAGAATGGAAATGTGTTAATGTTCCCTAAAATGTTCATTAAAGCGCTTTTTTTAGTCATAGTCTTGCCGAAAGGGTGCATATTTTTAAAAATATACGTTACTTTATAGTTTTTGATCTTACTTTGTATACAACATTTGTCTTGTCGCTTTAAATAGCCAAACCAAGCAATTTGAAAGAAAGTGTAACCCGCCGGGATTTTTTATCAAAACTTAGTATGCTTTCCGCAGCAGCCTATCCGGGTATGATGGCTCTGGGTATGCTAAAAGAGGCTCCCGTTCATCCGTTTGAATTGAAAAAAAACAAAGATTCTAAAACAGTGATTTTACTGGGTGCGGGTTTAGCAGGAATGGTGTCAGCGTATGAGCTTACCAAACTCGGTTATCAATGCACCATACTTGAAGCAAGGGAAAGAGCCGGTGGAAGGGTGTTTTCGATAAGAAAGGGCTCCATTTCTGAAGAAACGGATAATGGTAAAGCAGTAGCCGATTTTGATGAAGGAATGTACTATAATGCCGGACCCTCCCGTATCCCACATCATCATGCCATCACATTACATTATTGCAAAGAGCTGGGAGTTCCGCTGGAAGTATATAACAATGTTAATGAAGCAGCCTATTTCTTCAGCGAAGGAAAAGGCCCTTTGTCTAATAAAAAAATCAGGAAGAAAGAGATTCATAATGATATGCGCGGTTATATGGCCGAGCTGTTGGTAAAAGCTATTGATAAGAAAGAATTAGACAGCTCTCTTACAAAGGAAGACGGTGAAAAATTTCTGGAATACCTCAGGGCGGAAGGAGGATTGAATATAGATAATTTATATAAAGCTTCTGCCCGGAGAGGTTATACCGAATCGCCAGGGGCAGGTGAAAGGGTGGGAAAAATTGCAGAGCCGCATAAACTGGCAGATATAATAAGCTCCGGTTTGGCTAACCCTGATTTTTATAGTGTGGGCGAATATGCTATAGAGCTGCAGATGGTGATGTTGCAGGCAATAGGTGGCAACGACAATATTGCTAAAGCATTTCAAAAAAAGATAGGACATCTGATAAAGCTGAATGCGGAGGTAACTTCTGTAAAGAATATTCCCGAAGGTGTAAAAGTTTCTTATAAAGATAAGGCAGGCGTACACGACATACAAGGCGACTACTGCATATGCACGATCCCGTTACCGGTGCTCAGTAATATCGATCATAATTTTTCGTCCGATGCCAGCAGGGCCATTGATAAGATCACTTACATCATGGCCGGCAAATTAGGGATGCAGTTCAAGCGCCGCTTCTGGGAAGAAGATGAAATGATTTATGGTGGAATAACTTATACCAATAACCTGTTGTACCAGATATTTTATCCTTCAAACGACTATCAAAGCAGGAAAGGATTGTTATTGGGATATTATAATTTCAACGAACGGGCAAGGCTGGTAGGCGAAATGTCGTACCGGGAACGTGAGAAGCTTGCTTACCAAAAGGGAATGCTGGTGCATCCGCAATATGAAAAAGAATTCGATAACAAATCGTTTTCTGTAAGCTGGCACAAAACAAAATATAACATGGGTGCATGGGCTATTTATTCAGAAGAAGAAAGGCAAGGATTATATAAGAAATTGCTGGTGCCTGATAAATAGGTTTATTTCGCGGGGGAGCACCTGACCGATTTAAACGGATGGATGGCAGGGGCTTTTGAATCGGCCAGAACTGTGGTAACAG
>CAXTDO010000824.1:0-3038 GCA_964242315.1 uncultured Flavihumibacter sp. | reverse complement strand
AGCAGTATTTTCAGGATTAAAAATAATTGACAGAATTTTGTAGAGAAATTCTTTAAATGATTTTGAATCCTGAAAATCCTGCACAAAATCATTGCTCACTATCAACCGGATTATCCCCCACTTTATTATTCTTACGCCTGAACAGCGAAGCATCAAACTTACCAAAGCGCCATGTAAAATGCACCCTGAAATACTGCGGATCTTTTAGTCGGTAAGTATTTTGCCTGAAATAAACTGATTCAGAAAATATATTGTTAGCATCCGTTCTGAATATATCACTCACATGCAGTATCACCGATGCCTTTTTGTTTTTAAGAAAGTCATATTTAACTGCAGCATCCACTTCAAGCCTTGGCCTGATAAAACCCTGTGATGTAGCCTGAGGCTGCGCGCTACTCATGCCATCTTTGCCCGCACCGTTCTTGCCTCCCTGGGGCAATACCCGCCTTGAACTATATTCGCTGCTCACTTCAAAGGAAACATCCCCAGGTAGTTTGAAAGTATTATTCAGTTTTCCAAAGCAGCTATAAATGTTTCCCTGACTGATTATAAACTCATCGGAAAGATCAATCTTAGAGGTAAATAGATTCAGGTTACTGGTCATCTCCCACCAGTTATATAGAGACTGGCGATAGATAAGTTCTAATCCCCCCGTGTAACTTGAATGCGCATTTACGAAAGTAGTCACTAAATTCTCTTTACCGGTAACCGCACTTATTTCTTTTTCCTGGAAGGGAGTAATTAACTGATCGGTATATTTAAAGTAGACGGAGGCAAGCAAAATATTCTTTCCCGAGAAAGACTTTTCATACGCTACTTCAGCAGCATAAGTAAACTCCGGCTTCAGGTTGGGATTACCACGGTTTAAATTCAATGAATCAGCATAATCGGTGAAGGGAAACAACTGCCAGAAATCGGGTCTGTTTATTCTTCTTGTAGCACTGAACTGCAACTCCTGATCTTTGCTGAGTTGTTGTGTTAAAAACAAACTGGGAAAAAGGCTGAAAGGGAATTTATTTCCATACCTGATGAGCGTATCGGTTCCCGTTAGTCCTGCCGTTAAAACGTTACCGCTGTATTCGGAGCTTTCAACACGCAGGCCAAGCTGGTAGCCGAATTTATTAATCTTATTAGAAAAGTTTCCATAACCTGCAAATACTTTATGTTGATTGCGGTAGTTGGAGGAGAGTTGAGGAATCTTTACAAATGCTTCAGACTCATTTTTATAGCTTATGATATTGAGATTATCAGCTTTTTTAACCTGAACACGTGCACCAAACTCCACCTTTGAATTTGCCGTTACCTGGTTGCCATAATCAGTTTGAAAAGTAACAGTTGAATTACTGCCGCTTCCATTAATAAGCTGACTGAACTGTTTACTTAACGGGCCGTTGATTAGATAGTATGATGAGGTGTTAATCGTATTGTACCGGTTGTTACTGGTACCGGCATAATTTATATCCGCAGTCCATTCTTTACCTGGTTTTGAAAACAGGTGTTTATACCCGATAGTCAGGCCATTGTTTTTGTACGTGCTTCGGGGAAAGGATATGCGTTGACTAAAAGAAGAATTTTTACCGTTTGCATGAATAGTATCTATAAGCAGGTCAGTAGCTGATTGACTGGCGGAATGGCCATCTGATATAAATCCTGAAACAGTAATGGTATTTCTGTTATCCATTAAATAATCAACACCCGCACGCAGAAAAGAATTTGCTTTTTCCTGGATGCTATTATCTGTTTGATATAATTGTGTGCTGGCATTATCCAGTATGGTGAGCCGGTCTGTTTTTCCTGTTGAAATTGATTTGCGCTGACGATAGTTGAAGCTGGCAAACACATTAATTTTATTCTGGCGTACATTCATATCACCACCAAAGCTACACTTACCACGTTGATCGATCCCTGCTTTTAATGAGCCATTGTATCCTGTTTTGCGATTTTTCTTAAGAACAATATTCAGTATGCCACCACCACCGCCTGAGGCATCGAACTTTGCTGATGGATTTGTTATGATCTCCACACTTTCTATAGCGTCAGCCGGAACCTGTTCCAACGTCATGGTAGTGGGCCTTCCGTCAACAAACAATTGCGGCGAGCTGTTCCGTAAGGTTACATTTCCGTCTATATCAACCGACAAAGAAGGAATGCTGCGCATTACATCTTCAGCCGTTCCTCCTGCCGAAGTAATATTTTTTTCAACATTGAATACCTTCCTGTCTATGCCAAGAGACATTGATGGCTTGCCGGAGACGACCGTTACATTCTGTAGTAGTTTTGGGTCGGTGAGCAATCTGATATTTCCCAGGTCCATATCAATTCCCTGTTTCTTAGCGCCTTTCGCGTTTATAGTAATATTTTGCTCATATTTCTTAAAACCTAATGCAGATACCACTAACATCAGGTCAGATGAAATGGAGATATTTTCAAAATTGAAGTCGCCATTTTTTAAGGTTAGCATTCCGTCTAAGGGGATGTCTTTAGTGGTCTGGGTATGTTTGTCAACCTTCCTTTGAAATAGCTGTACTGATGTAGCTGCCAATCCTTTATTATTAGAGGCATCTATTACTCTTCCATAAAATCGACCGGGTAACTTTTCTGCCTTCCCTTGCTTCTGAGTAAAGCCGGGTTTACATATAATGAATGCGATTAGTAAAAGACAGGTTGTTTTCATAGGGGATATTTGCCTTTAAGGCATAGGCTGTCGTAATCAATTAATAGTAACGTGAAACGGGCACTTCTATTGTTGGGAGGTTGTATTGTGAGTTTTTTTTAAAACACAGAGGGAGGAAGCACAGAGGTCACAGAGGAAACCCTCTGCGACCTCTGTGCTTCCTCCCTCTGTGTTCTCTGTGTTTAAAAAACTCGTAATAATTACACTTTAATAGTTGCTATCAAAACTTCCAAAACAGCCCTAACAGCTTCATAAGTAGCAACATCAGTAATTTCACCCTGGCCATTAAGCCTTGATCTTACGAATGGGATAAGCAAAGTAGCTTCTTTGGTGAGGTTGGTTGACAGCGCAGTAAGAGTAAGAA
>CAXTDO010000823.1:0-3046 GCA_964242315.1 uncultured Flavihumibacter sp. | reverse complement strand
CCACTTGCGCCTGCAAAGTACTGGTTGGCATTGCCTGCGTTCATTCCTTTTAATCCGGTGCCACCAATCACAGCAACGGACGTTATGGAAGAACTGCGGATCGGCCATATAAAATAAGCGCCCAGGTCATCACCTTTCCATTGGTGATCACCGGCTTTTATGGTGCCGCGTTCTATTTGAATGGGGCAATCTTCCAATAACAGTTTCCAGGCTGCGTTGGTAGTGGCATTACCAAAGAGTATCACGCCACGACCGCGGTATCTGTCCATAATAAAATCTTTGTCGGCAACGATGTCTACGGCGCCGTTACCACGATAGTACCAGGTTTCAGCATCGTAACGTGCTTTGTTCATGCTCCATTCATTTTCTTCTTTTGTGCCTTTGGTACTATACACATACACCATCCTGTTATTAAAAGCATCCTTGAAAGTACCATATCGCAGTGGGTTTTTCTGGTGCATGACGGGTTCGGCTGTCACCATCCATTTTCCGTTTTCTTTATGAAGCAGGATGCTGTCTGTAGTGCTGGTAGTATTGTATTGTACTGGCGCCAGGCTGTCGAGAATGATTTTTACAGAAGCGTTGCTTCCAAAATCTGCAAGTTTCAATTTAAGCAGTTTGATATTTTCCGTAGTGCCGGTAATGGTTTTTACTGCCCTGTTCCGGTTAAGCCGCATGCGGCTGTATTGCAATGGATGCAATTGCTGCTGGATGGAGGCCCAACGGTAGCTGGCAGATATACCCGGACTGGCTGTGGTAAAATCTATCGTATTCACCGAACTGTCGGGTTCAAGTGAATGCCATTTAAAGAATTCGAATAACGGTTTCCAGTCAACGCTTTGGTCTCCGAACCAATGTTCACCGTTAGGATATTCGTAGTAGCTCATGTCTGTATGAAATTCCGCAAGCACTTTCCTCATCTGACGGGCATAGTTAACCGAAACGGTTTTATCGGCGTCGCCATGAAGCACATATACGCCAAGCGGTTTGTAGTTATTGGCCAGTTGAATTACATCGCTCTGGTTACTGGAACGAAGCAGTAGCTGCTCTGTTGCCGAACCGCTGCTGTCGGGGATCAGTCCGTCTGCGGAACCGTAACCTTTCAATGTAGGGTAACCTGAA
This sequence comes from uncultured Flavihumibacter sp., assembly GCA_964242315.1. Taxonomy (GTDB): domain Bacteria; phylum Bacteroidota; class Bacteroidia; order Chitinophagales; family Chitinophagaceae; genus JADCRZ01. Next base: position 1,924 of record CAXTDO010000823.1, on the reverse strand, counting down.
CAAGCGCCGATTGCGGCCCATTTATCGGGGTAAGTAGCGCCGAGGAACCAGGTTCCATGTCCACCCATGGAGTGGCCTGTGAGAAAAATATGTTGCGGATCGGGCTTAAAAGATTGTTTGGCAAGATCGAGCACTTCCAATGCATCGAGCCTTCCCCAGTCTTCCCAGTTGAAGCCGCGCGGACGGCGGTTTGTTGCAGCTACCAGCGTTCCCCAATCTTTTGAATGATAAGCCTTTGCCTGTCCGATAGCTTCCACACCGGCGCCATGAACGGATAAAAACAGCGCTGCGCCTGGCTTTGGAGCCGGAGTCTGCGGGGTTACCGCATAGTATTGGAGGCTTCCGTCAATTCCGCTGGTAAATGTAACACTGTATTTATCACCGGGTTCAACAGCTTCAATAGATACTGTGGCAGTGTCAAGCGCTTTTGTTTTATCCGTCAGTGTTAGAGCACAGGAAAACTTTCCTTTGGTTGTAATGGCTTCTGCATTAAAATCGAAACTTACTTTTCGGCTGGCGTATGCTGGTATCTCGGGCAACGAGGTGGTTACTTCTTTACCTGCTAACACGGTTTTAAGCTGCGCGTTTTTGATAATGGCAGCAGACAGGTTAAACACTACCACCGCTCCTTTGAGATTATAATTATTACTTTTTAATAAAATGGCCGGAAGCGTTGCATCTTCCACGTTTAACAAAACAGTCTTCCCGGGGAACTCAAGGCTTGCGGTAACAAACTGTCCGCGAACATATAATTCATTAAGGCCTTTTTTAAGTTTTACAGGAATATACATCCAGCCGGAGCTATAAGCATCACCCATGTGCAGTGTGCCGTTGAAGTATACTCCGCTGTTGCCTTTTATATTTAACAATGCCACCTTTTCTACCTGTGACGAATAAGTTAAATATAAATAACCGGCGCCACCTCTTCCTCCAAAACCACCGAAACCTCGTGCGGGCCTGAACCTGTGAAGACTATCGGCTTTAAGGGTCTGCCAGGTAACGTTCTGGCCCTGGTCATTAACTCCAAAAACAGCACCTTCTGCCGGTGTCTTTAAAGTATTGGTATAAAGCTGGTAAGCAAGCTGGTCAGTGTACAGCGCTTCCCTTCCATACCTGTTTGGAATGACTGCACCTAAGCCGTTGGTGAAATAGTAAGTGTCCTGTGAAAACGACAGTTGCGTACAAATTAAATTTGTTACCAGGCATAAAAACTGTAAAATATTGCGCATTAAAGATGATTTAACTTCCGTACAAATATCCTGGATGCACATGTAACTGCAAAGAGAGTTTTTGCCACAAAGGCACAAAGGTTCTCTTTGTGTTTCTTGGTGCCTTCGTGCCTTCGTGGCAAAAAAGGCTATCCGCGCTTATCGTGAAACTTAACATTCCGCATATTATCTTTTAGTTAATTTTAATAAAATAATAAAGCGTTATGACTAACAACAAAACAACATCAAACGAAAAAGTTTCCGATAAAAAGTTGAACCGATTATTTATTGAGCAAAAAATAGAAGAAGTATTATCAGACCTGAAACCGCTGGTTAGTAAAAAGAAATTTGAAAGCACTATCAAAAAAACTTCCAAACTTCTTAATAAAAGTTTCTCAAAAAAATCACTGGAAAGCTTTAGAAAACAATATGAATCGATCCATCCTGAAATGGAATCAAAAGACAATACTTCTCTTTTAATCGAGGAATTGCCATAAAGGGAGCTCTCAGGTATCAGCTTTCAGCCATTAGCTACAGTCTAAAAAATTTATTTTTTCAAAAACACATATAATTTAAGTGAACAACTCTTCCTTTACAGATGTAGTTCACATCTTTCACGTATTTATAAATTCTAATAAGGTCACTGGCTGAAAGCTTATAGCTGATAGCCCTCCATTATACTTCAGAAATGGAAAACAAATTACAAGGACAGGTTG
>CAXTDO010000822.1:0-3052 GCA_964242315.1 uncultured Flavihumibacter sp. | reverse complement strand
GTGCAACGGCGGTTGGTACCGGTGATAGTATTACCAATGTGATGGATGCGGAGTACGACAAGGTGCTGACCAATGTAGACAATAAATACCTCACCATCAGCGGCCTGTACTTGTATCACCAGCAGGAAGGAAAAGAAAAAGAAAAAATAAAGGCGGTCAGCGACTTTGTGATCAGGGCAAGCGTAACAAAATACAATACCCAGAAAAATGAAAAAGGCGAAGAACAAACGGTGCATCCGCCGCTGGTGCTGGTAGACGGTATGAACTACAGCGGCGATTACATGGAAAGAAATGTGCCCTGGAATTCCAACACTAAAATCAAGGATGTTTATCACAAGTTTCGTCCTCTTTATGAACGCGCTCTACCGCAGGGTAATTCTCTATCCATCGTGTACCCCTTTCTTACTACAGATGATTTCCTGGAGAACTACCTGCTGGAAATGCCTTTTAACATCAACAGCACCAAGTTTTACAGTGGCTTCCGTGGTGATTTCCGGTACCTGTTACCCATAAAAAAGGAATACTTTAATTTTTTTACGCTGGCAGATCTGAAAAATAATTTGTCAATTATTTTGGATGCGGGAACGGTTAAGGTAAATCTTAAAGTACCGATCAAAAATAAAAAAGGAGTTGCGGATGTATTGTTTGCCAAGACCTACAGCAAGGCAAAAGGAACTGTAATAGACTGTAGCGCCGACGTTGGTATCTACCCTTTTTACCAGGTTACAGACAGCGAGCTTAACGATTATACCATTCTGCTGGCCAACAGTATTGAAAAAGATAGAAACAAAGAGCAACTGTCGTTATACTTTTATTCTGTAAAAAACTTTTCCTCCGACGAAACAAGGCTTGAAGCAAACCTGGTCATCCGTTCCATATTTAATGCAGGTGCTACAGCAACTTCAAAGTATTATAAGGTAAAAACTTCTTTTGATTACATGGAGTTACTTTATCAGTATGATGAAATCGGCAGTGTTTGCAATGGCTTAATCATCCCCAATTTTACAAACCGGACTTATAATAAAGGCAACATGATTAAGTCTTTTACTTTTGCCATTGATTTCGGTACTTCCAATACGCACGTTGCCTTTATGGAAAATAGCGAAGCTTTGCCCCGGCCGTTTGAAATAGAACCTACAGATCAGCAAATGGTGCTATTAAACGAACCTGCCAATTCCGTTGACCTCGATACAAAATATGCTACTTATGGAGGCTTTGCCGGAATAGACCTCATACTAAGAAGAGAATTTCTGCCGGCTATCATAACTTCAAAAGATAACGCAGCAATATCATTCCCGTTTAAAACCGCTTCCTGTGAAGTAGTTGATTTCAGCAATACCGAAAAATCAAAAGTGGATCTTTTCAGCCATATTAATATAGGTTATTATATTGATAAGGAAGAAAACAAAGGGAACGTCATTTACACAACAAACCTGAAATGGCTGCTAGAAAATAACAACGATGATTCTAACAAAAGCAGGGTTAAGTTTTTTTTACAGCAACTGTTGTGGCAGATAAAAGCAAAAACCATAATTAACAATGGCAACCTTGCCGACCTGAAGATAGTATGGTCTGTTCCGCTGAGTATGGAGCGCGGAAATAAAACCACACTTAAATCGGTATTGCGTGATGCTTTTAAGGATATTTTTGCAAATAGCGGAGCCAGCTTACAGGACCCTATTCCGGAATCGGTAGCACCTTATTTCTATTTAACAAAATCAGGATCAGGTATTCAGGACGTTGCTAATGCCATAAATATAGATATAGGTGGTGGAACTTCCGATGTAATGATGTTTATGGAATCGGCCGGAGCCTCCCGGCAGGATAAATACCTTACTACTTCTTTTCGTTTCGCCGGCAACGATTTGTGGGGCAGTGGTTATAAGGGTAAAATAAAAGATAACGGATTTATTACAAATTATCTTACTTACCGGAAAACAAATAATATCAATCCTTATGAGTATAAATTTTTTGCGAAGGGATTGGATGATTCAAATTTAAATGCAGACGATCTCATCAGCCTGTTGTTTAAATATGATAATAAATTCAGGTTCAGCGACTCCATAACCATCGGAAATCCAAACCTTTCCTTACTGCTTTATTTGCATTTTAGCGCCATTGCCTATCATATTGTTCAGATTATTGAATTAAAGAAGTATCCCTTACCAAGGTATTTGTCTTTTACCGGCAAGGGAAGCCAGTATATAAAAATGATATGCGGTGGCGATGAATCAGAACTCGTGCAGTTTACAAAGCTGTTGATAAAAGCATATACAGACCTGCCGTTGCAAAACAGCTTTAAAATACACCTTAATTCCAATCCTAAAGAAATTACCGCGAACGGCTCTGTATTATACGCCCTGGCAGGCAAGGAAGAAAAAGAAAAATATGAAGGTGATTTCGAATTTATACATCCTGGTTTTAACCCGCAAACCAACACAGGCCTGGCTGAACGCATAACTGTTGACGATAATCCCTACCAGATAAAAGATACGCTGGAAATAAACAGTTCCCTGAATGTAGCAGTATTGAATAACCTTAACATTTTCCTGGAAAAGACCCTTACCAACAGGAGCATAATTGATTATATGAGTGGCTTTAAAATAAAGAATCTTAAACAGGCATATGATATCCTTAAATGGAATGGAGATATTGAAAACGGTGAAGGACTGGTGTACGACAGTTACAGGAAAGTATTAAACAACCTTCGTAATCAGGATATGGAAAGTCCTATACCGGAGTCATTATTTTTCTTTGCATTAAAGGATTCTTTGTACCAATTGTCTAAATACATAACCGATCCTAAAATTTAAACCAAAGCCATATGCAAAGATTTACGTTGTTGTGTTTTGCACTTATTAGTTTCGCCAATGTACATGCGCAAATAGCTTTTAAGGATCAGTTAGAAATGGCAAAATTTGATATTGTTAAAAGAACGATAGAATTTTTAAGTACCGATACCGCCACCTTTAAAAATGTAAAAACTCATACGTGTGATCAATGTAAAACCTGCGAAGACCTTAAAAATTTTTCGACAGACAATAACCTGACT
>CAXTDO010000821.1:0-3057 GCA_964242315.1 uncultured Flavihumibacter sp. | reverse complement strand
TCAACCACCCCCGATGCTAAACGTGCTTCGCATCGTTTAGCATCGTCCCCTCCTTTTCAAGGAGGGGAACCTGGTGCCGTCATCAAACCTAAATGATACTGTCCTAACAGCACTTATAAACGTTTCATATTTATATACTCATTACACCAGTGAAGCGGCTGAGCTTCGCCAGGTCAAACCCTTATTCAATCACCACAATAAATTTTAGTCTATTTTTACATTTTGGCAGCCAATGAAAACAACAAGTAAGAAATTTCAAACGATCATAGTAGTCTCTATATTGGTAACTGTTTGCCTGCTGCAATCTTCTTTAATTAATAGCGGGTTTGCACAATCACAATCTCCTGCCCCTGTTGCCGCTACAGGAACTTTCTGGCTCTGGCGGTTCCTGGGAAGGCTTCATCCTCTGGCGGTTCATTTTCCGGTTACACTCCTTTTACTGGCGGCAATACTGGAACTTTTCACCCTGAAAAAGTTTAAGTCTGCTTTGCGTCCGGGAATTAACCTGCTTGTAATAACAGGTGTTATCTCCGCTGTAATATCTGTTGTATTCGGATTATTCTTATCCAAAGACGGTGATTATGGCGCGGACCTTTTAAGCCTGCACCAATGGACAGGCATTGCAACCGCTTCACTGGGAGCTATTGCCTTATTTTTTCTTTTAAGAGTGGTGAGAAATAATCAGCCTGCTCTGATAAAGCCATACCGCAGCGTATTGTTCATATGCGCCGTAGGGGTTTCTGTTGCCGGGCATTTCGGCGCATCATTAACGCATGGTAAAGGTTATCTTACCAGCGCACTTCCCTGGAGCTCCGATTATGAAGCTCCAAAAGCCAGCAATTTTAATATGGCTGCGTTAAAAAACGATACCGCGAAACTAACTAAACAACAGGAAGCCGAACTCAATGTTCAGGTAAGAGCGATATTCGCACATAACTGCTATAAATGCCATGGTGCGGAAAAAGTAAAAGGCGAGCTGCGGTTGGATAGTAAGGCGATGGTATTTAAAGGCGGTGAAGACGGTCCGATCCTTATTCCCGGCAATGCCAAAGAAAGTGAAATTTTCAAACGCATTACCCTTCCTGCCGATCACAAAGATGTAATGCCAGCCAAAGGAAAGAAACTATCGGATGATGATATCGCCGTTATTAATTTCTGGATACAAAAAGGCGCTCCCTGGCCCGACGGGCAGGACAAACAAAATGTATTCCGTGTAGCTAAACTGGAACCCAGGAACCCACCCCTGCCGCCTGCTACAGACAACCTGATAAACCCGATCGACCGGTGGACCAACCAGTATTTTGTTAAAAATAAAACTACTTGGCCAAAGCTGGTAGACGACAGGATTTATTTAAGAAGGATCTTCATGGATATTATCGGGTTGTTACCAAATCCCGAAGACTTTGAAACATTCAGCAAAGATAACCGACCCGATAAAAGAGCCCTATGGGTAAGGCAGTTACTAAACCGTGAAGACGACTATGCACAGCAATGGCTTACCTTCTGGAATGATGCATTACGGAACGATTATACCGGCACAGGATATATTACTAAGGGCCGCTACAACATTACCGACTGGTTATACAAATCAATAAAAACAAATAAGCCTTATGATCAGTTTGTTAAGGAACTGATCAGTCCTACCGACGAATCAAAAGGATTTGTGGAAGGCATTAAATGGCGGGGTGTTGTTAATGCAAGCCAGAGAACCGAAATGCAGGCTGCCCAGAATATATCGCAGGTTTTTTTCGGCCTCAATTTAAAATGCACTTCCTGTCATAACAGCTTTATCAGCGACTGGAAGCTGGACGATGCATATGCCTTTGCAAACATTTTTGCCGACAGCTCACTTGAAATAAACCGTTGCGATAAACCTACCGGTAAATACACCAATGCCCGCATCCTCTGGAAACAACTGGGCACGATTGATAGCAGTGCAACAACCGCAATTAAAAGGGCTCAGCTTGCCCAGGTGATCACTAATCCTGAGAATGGCCGTTTATACCGTACTCTTGTAAACAGGATATGGGCACAACTGATGGGCCGGGGAATTATTGAACCCGTTGATGTAATGGACAACGAACCCTGGAGCCAGGATATGATAGACTGGTTAGCATATAATTTTCAACAAAACAGATCAGACATCAAGGAGCTTATCTATTTGATTGCCACCTCAAATACTTACCAGTTACCTTCTGTTGGTTTTAAAGATCCTAATAAGATTATTTCAGTAGATTATAAGTTCACCGGCATGCTGCGTAAGAGGATGTCGGCAGAACAATTTGCAGATGCGGTAGGAACCGTTATCGGGCCTCTTTTTCCCGATTCTCTGGTAAAATATCATCCAACGGCGCAGCCAGGTTATGATCAGTCGAGCCGTCTGTTCACACGTGCATCACTGGTAGTAAACAATACGTTTTTAACAGCTTTGGGAAGGCCCAATCGCGAAACGGTATCCACCAGCAGGGAATCGCAGGCCAACCTACTACAGGCGCTGGAGCTCACTAATGGCGACCGGTTCAATTCTGTGATGAAATCGGGCGCTGAAAAGTGGAAACAACAATATAAGACCAGTGATGTTATTATAAAGGAGATCTATAAGCGTGCCCTGGGCCGCCAAGTACAGCCAAAAGAATACAAAGTTGCTAAGAAACTTTTGGGTGATAATCCAAGTACAGATTCCATACAGGACCTGTTCTGGGCCATCATGCTGCTTCCGGAATTCCAGATCATCTATTAACCAGGTATGAGGTATGAGGTATGGGGTATGAGGAAAAACAAACAAATAGTAAAAAATAACTAAATGATTTTCAAAATTCCTGATTCCGGTTAACAATATATAATTTTGACCTTACACCTCATCCTCATACCTCATACCTGACACAATGAATACTCAATGGAACAGAAGGGAATTTTTAAAAAGAAGCAGTGCCGCTACTATGGCTGCACTTGCCGCAGGAGTTCCCATGACAAGCTTACTTACTTCCTGCAACAACCGGAAGATCAATGCCAAAGCGGATACCATCATACTGTTATGGATGGCAGGTGGTATGGCGC